>JBDLVY010000142.1:0-8075 GCA_039804545.1 Bacteroidota bacterium
AATACAGCCTTCCATATTGACCAATGCATTAGACTCTGCAAAGTGCGAATAGTTAGGACCAACCACAATCGGAACACCAAAAGTTGCGGGTTCTAAAATATTGTGAACACCAGGATTGCCAAAACCGCCACCAACATAAGCGATATCGGCATAACTGTAAATTTTGGTCAAAATACCAATGGTGTCAATAATGAAAACTTGAAATTCGGTCAAATCATTTCCTTCTTTTTCAGAAAACAAAACGGTCGATTTTGTGATTTGAGATTGAAGATTCGAAATTTGTTCTGATTTAATATTATGTGGCGCAATAATGAATTTCACATTGGCATCGGCTTGATTGATAAAGTTTACCCATAAGTTTTCATCTTTTGGCCATGAACTTCCAATGACAATAGTGGTGGTGTTATTTTTAAATTGAGCAATGAAGTCTAGTGAATTGTCTCTGCTCAAAATCGAAGCCACTCGGTCAAATCTCGTATCGCCTGAAATTTTCACGTTTTGGTAGTCCAAAGATTGCAACAGCTTTTTAGAACTTTCATTTTGGACAAAAAAGTAGTCAAAGGTTTTTAGTGCGTTGCGATAAAATCCGCCATACCATTTAAAGAAGGCTTGCTTTTCTCTGAAAATCCCCGAAATCAAATAGGTTTTGATGTTTGCTTTTTTCAGTTCGTTTAAATAATTCGGCCAATATTCATATTTGATAAAAAACACCAAGTTGGGATGAACCAATTTTAGAAATTCTTGAGCATTTGATTTGGTGTCCAAAGGCAAATAAACGGTCACATCCGAAATGGTATTGCTTTTTCGAACTTCATAGCCAGAAGGCGAAAAAAAAGTCAACACGATTTTATGTTTGGGAAATTCTTGTTTAATGCGCTCCATCACCGGCAAACCTTGTTCGTATTCGCCTAAAGATGCGGCATGGAACCAAATGGTTTGGTCATCGGGATTGATTTTGGCAGATAAAGTTTCAAAAACAGTCTTTCTGCCGTTGACAAACAGCTTTATTTTGGGACTGAAAAGCGCCAATACTTTCACAAGTTGTGAAGCCAAAACCAGTAAAATATTGTATAAAAAAAACATCCCCAAAATTTTGATGCGCTAAAATACGTTTCTTTTGCGGAACATAGAATTCTACTTCAGAATTTCTTACTTTTGCTTAGCATAATTTTTACAACATGAGAAAAATCCAGATGGTTGACCTGAAAAGTCAATACGAAAAAATAAAAGATACCGTTAACGCTTCAATTCAAGAGGTTTTAGATACCACAACTTACATCAACGGGCCATTGGTTCACGAATTTCAGAAAAATCTCGAGGAATATTTAGAGGTGAAACACGTGATTCCTTGTGCCAACGGAACTGACGCTCTTCAAATTGCCATGATGGGCTTGGATTTAAAACCGGGCGATGAGGTGATTACCGCCGATTTTACTTTTGCCGCAACCGTTGAAGTCATTGCATTGTTACAATTGACACCTGTTTTGGTAGATGTGGATATCGTAAACATGAATATTTCTATTGATGCCATCAAGAAAGCCATTACGCCTAAAACCAAAGCGATTGTACCTGTACATTTGTTTGGGCGCGCTGCAAATATGGAAGCGATTATGGCGATTGCTAAAGCACATAATTTATATGTAATTGAAGACAATGCCCAAGCGATTGGAGCCAATTGTAAATTTTCTGACGGCACCAAAAAGAAAGCAGGAACGATTGGTCACGTATCGTCAACCTCATTTTTTCCTTCTAAAAACTTAGGTTGTTACGGAGATGGCGGTGCCATTTTTACCAATGACGATGCTTTGGCACACAAAATTCGCGGGATTGTAAATCACGGAATGTATGTGCGTTACCATCATGATGTTGTTGGGGTTAATTCTCGTTTGGATAGTATTCAAGCCGGTGTACTGAATGCTAAATTGCCTTTCTTGGATGCTTACGGAAAAGCACGCCAAAACGCCGCTCGAAAATATTCTGCAGCTTTTGAAGGCCACAAAAATATTATCGCTCCAAGTATTTGTGATATTTGTGATTGTCACGTTTTCCACCAATATACTTTGCGAATTATTGACGCCGACAGAAATGGATTGATGGAACATTTATTAGCCAAAGGGATTCCGTGTGCGATATATTATCCAATTCCGTTGCACAGTCAAAAAGCATATGCTGATTCGCGTTACAAAGAGGAAGATTTTCCGGTAACCAATCAATTGGTGAAGGAAGTAATTTCATTGCCAATGCACACCGAATTAGACGATGAGCAAATAAAATTCATCACAGACAGCGTTTTAGAGTTCTTAAAATAAAGAGAAAAGAGTATAGAATATAGAAAATAGACTTTTTAAATGTCAACTGTCTTTTTCTATTCTCTTTTTTCTATTTTCTTAAATAAATGAAAGTAGTAGTAACAGGCGGTTTAGGATTTATAGGTTCACATACCGTGGTTGAATTGCAAAACCAAGGTTTTGAAGTAATAGCCATTGATAATTTGTCGAATTCTTCCTTAGCTGTTTTGGAGGGAATTCAAAAAATCACCGGTAAAAAACTAGTGTTTGAAAAAATCGATTTGAGAGAGAAGGCAACGGTTCAAAGTTTCTTTCAAAAACACAATGATGTTGTAGGCGTGATTCATTTTGCTGCTTCAAAAGCAGTAGGGGAAAGTGTTGAAAATCCATTATTGTACTATGAAAACAATATCAATGCTCTGGTGTATGTATTGCAAGAGTTGACCCAATTGCCTCAAGCTAATTTTATTTTCAGTTCGTCTTGTACGGTTTACGGTCAGGCCGAAAAAATGCCGATTACCGAAGACGCTTCAATACAACCCGCTATTTCGCCTTATGGAAATACCAAACAAATTGGAGAAGAAATTATCAATGACGCGGCGAAAGTCACCAATATCAATTCGATTTTATTGCGCTATTTTAACCCAATTGGAGCACATCCGAGTACAGAAATAGGAGAATTGCCTTTGGGTATTCCACAAAACTTAGTGCCATTTATTACCCAAACGGCCATGGGATTGCGTCAGGAATTATCCGTGTTCGGAAATGATTATCCAACTCCGGACGGAACAGCGGTTCGCGATTATATTCATGTAGTCGATTTGGCCAAAGCCCACGTGATTGCTTTGCAACGATTGTTAAACCAACAAAATGCTGAGAAAGTAGAAACCTTTAATTTGGGCACCGGAAAAGGAAGTTCTGTTTTAGAAGTCATCAACGCATTTGAAAAAGTATCGGGTCAAAAACTACCCTATAAAATTGTAGCGCGAAGAGAAGGCGACATTACTTCTGCTTATGCCAATACTGATAAAGCCCGAGAAGTTCTGGGTTGGAAAACCGAATTGTCTCTAGAAGAAGCTTTGGCTTCTGCCTGGAAATGGGAGCAAAAAGTGAGGAGTTAAGCCACTAGTAACAGCAACTTAAGTGTTGCAAATCTCTTTTTTACATGAATGAAAAACCCGATTTCAAATTACTATGCTCTCTATTTATAGTAGCGGTAGTTTGGGGCACCACTTATTTAGGCATTCGTGTCGCTGTTGAAACCATGCAACCATGGTATATTACTTCCACCAGACAAGGCTTGGCAGCTTTGATTGTTTTGGTTATTTTATGGTATAAAAAGCAATTGACTTGGATTGGTTGGAAAAACTTTAAACTCCAATTCATTCCAGCCATTTTGATGATTGTTTTGGCCAATGGTTTTACAACAATTGCCGAGAAAAGTGTGCCTAGTGGCTTGACTTCAATTTTGAGTGCACTCTCACCTTTAGTTGTTTTTTTAGGCGGAACGATGATCGGACAACAAAAGCTAACACTAAAAGGTTTCCTTGGAGTAATTGTTGGTTTTCTTGGTGTAGTTTTTATTTTCAAAGATGGTTTGGGCGATATTTTGGATCCTAATTACAAAACCGGAATATTTTTCTTGAGTATCGCTATTTTATCCTGGTCAGCCGGAACTGTTTATACCAAAATGCATACCCATAAGTCGAATAATATTGCGCTGAATTTGTTTTATCAATTTTCTATTGCCGCTATAATTCAGTTTGTTTTGGCACTCCTATTAAATCCAGATGTAGATTTCACGGCTTGGAGTTCGAGAAGTATTTTGGCTACATTATACCTTTCAGTTTTTGGCTCGGTCATCGCTTTTTTTGCCTATCATTATGCTATAAAAAGAGTAACGGCCACTCAAATTACCGTTTTAAATTATGTCAATACGATTATCGCGGTTTTTTTGGGCTGGTTGCTTTTGGATGAAAAAATCACTTCCGACTTCGTAATTGCAACTGCTTTAATCATTTTGGGCGTATTCATTACTAATTACAAGCGAACCCGAGGCAAAGCCGAACAGAGCGACAGCGAACTGGCGAAGCAATCTAAATAAAAAATCCCCACTTTTGATGAGGATTTACTTTTCTATTTAGCCGATTCTTTTAATTTTTTAGCGGCTTCTTCTAATTTGGCGGCACTTTTAATTTTGGCGCTGTCAATTTTGGCTTTCGTTTTTTCTGTAATAGAATCTAGTCGGCTTTCTGCTTTGATTTTGGCCGAATCAATTTTTTCTTTTACTTCTTCGGTTAAAGCATCTTGAGCGGCATCGAGTTTTTCTTTAGTCTCGTCTTTGCAAGAAGCTAATACAGCAATGATAGCAAAGGATAGTATTAATTTTTTACTCAAAAGGTAAAAATTGTTTTTCTGGTGTTCGTGAATCTTCGATTTCATGATAATTAAGATTTAATTTTTAATAACAAATTTGGGTCAGGACAATTCTGTAAATAAAAAGGCAAGGTTTTCAAACTGCAAACACCGGGATAATCACCTTTTTTATTTTCCATACCAATGATCATTTGAAAATGCAAATGGGGCGCATAATCTCCGTTAATTGGAGGTAAGCCCAAGGTAGCGATTTGTTCGCCTTTTTCCACAATATCACCTGCTTTTTTGCCGATTAAACTATCCAAACTCAAATGACCGTACAAAGTGTGGAAAGTATAGCCTTCAATTTCGTGTTCCAAAATAATCGTCGGGCCATAATCCCCCAAAGCATCATTGTTTTGAAAACTGTGAATTTTACCTTTCAAAGCGGCATAAATCGGAGCGGTTTCATTTATCCACAAATCCAAACCAATATGAATGTTGCGTTCTTCAGTGACGTCATTTTTGAAAACCGTACTTCTTTGGTACAAATTGCGATGCTCGCTATAACCGCCGAATGCTATTTTGGCCTGATGGTTTTCTAAATAATTCTGAATGTAATACTCGTAATCTTTAGCGGTTGCCAATTTTTGAGTAGCCAAATTTGCATTGGTCACCGACAAATCCAAAGCCACATAATCAGCATAAGCAATGTCATTTGAAATCACTTTAGCCGATTCGGTTTGACTTAAGATTTCGAGCAAGCTTTTCATTAAGCCGAAATCGTTGCTACTTCTCGGTCGATTTTGTTGACTAAGCCCACCAAAACTTTTCCTGGCCCAACTTCCGTAAAACTAGTTGCACCGTCTTTAATCATTTGTTGTACCGATTGTGTCCATCTTACCGGAGCGGTCAATTGGATAATTAAGTTCTTCTTGATTTCGCCAGCATCAGATACCGCACTAGCCGTAACGTTTTGATACACCGGACAACTTGGGGTGTTGAAATTTGTGGCTTCAATAGCGGCAGCCAATTCTTCTCGTGCCGGTTCCATCATTGGCGAGTGGAATGCGCCACCAACAGGCAACAACAAAGCTCTTTTTGCACCAGCTTCTTTCATCGCTTCACAGGCTTTTTCTACTGCAGAAAACTCTCCCGAAATCACCAATTGTCCCGGACAGTTGTAATTGGCAGCAACCACAACGCCATCGATAGCAGCACAAACATCTTCTACAATTTTGTCCTCCAAACCTAAAACCGCGGCCATGGTTGATGGGGTTATTTCGCAAGCTTTTTGCATGGCGATGGCTCTTTGGGAAACCAATTTCAATCCGTCTTCAAAAGACAAAGTCCCATTGGCTACCAAAGCGGAAAATTCGCCTAGCGAGTGTCCGGCAACCATGTCTGGATTGAAGTTGTCTAAAGTTTTGGCCAAAATCACCGAGTGTAAAAATACCGCCGGTTGGGTTACTTTGGTTTCTTTCAATGCTTCCGCGGTGCCTTCAAACATGATGTCGGTGATGCGGAAGCCTAATATTTCATTGGCTTTTTCAAAAAGTGCTTTGGCTACAGCCGAATTTTCATATAAGTCTTTGCCCATACCGGTAAATTGAGCGCCTTGTCCCGGGAATACGTATGCCTTCATGTAGTTTATTTTCTTGTTTTGAACAGCAAAAATAGGAATTTTTTTGGAGCGGAAAGGCTTGGGCTTTCTTGGTTACCATTTTCCCGCTTTTCATTACAATCTCTTCGAGGATTTTCATTGCAATCGGGGCTGGCAGGTTGCCATTGGCTTCTTGGTAATCTTAGAGTTCAATCAAATTGATAATCTCCTGCAATTGCTTTTTTAATTCGGGATTGATAATACCGTTTACGGCATCAAAATTTTCAAAAAAAGTAGGCAAAGAAAAACTGCCTTTTAAATCTGCACCTTGAAAAGGAAAGCGTTTGGTGGCAATGTCTAAAACACTTGCGCCACCTCGCGCTCCGGGTGAAGTAGCCAACAATAACATTGGTTTTTGCTGAAAGGTTTTATTGTTGATTCGCGAAGCCCAATCTAATATGTTTTTAAACGCTGAAGAATACGCGCCATTGTGTTCGGCCAACGAAAGCACGATTAAATCAGCCTCGCCTATTTTGGCATAAAAATCTTGTGCCAAAGGGTGAATGCCATGCTCTTTTTCTCTGTCTACCGAGAAAATTGGCATTTCATATTCATTCAAATCCAATACTTCAACATACGCATTCGGAAACAAATTAGCCACATAAGTCGCCAACTGTTTGTTAATAGAATTCTTGCTGGACGATCCGCCAAAAGCTATGATTTTCTTCATTTTTCGTTGTTTAAATAATAAGTCAATGCCCCTGAAGGACATTTTTTGATAGTTTCAATTATTTTCTCGGTGGTTGAATCTTCCGGGCTAATCCAAGGTTTCTCTTTGGGTTTAAAAACATCCGGATTGTTTTTTACACAATTGGCAGAGTGAATACATTTTCCCGATTGCCATACTATGGTTACTTCGCCATTGGTGTATGCTTTGGTTAGGTCTTTCGGATCCATTATATTTTGGTGTTAATGGTTATTTTGTTTTTCAGAATTTTTGAAATCGGACATTTTTCTGCAATCAAAAGCAGGCGTTCTCTTTGTTCGTCACTAATGTTATTAGGGAAAGTAATACTTCTTGAAATACTCGTTTCCAAATCAGGATTCAACTCTTGAGCCAAATTCAGTGAAATATTAATCTCCGGAATGTCCCAGCCTTTGCGGTCGATATACATTCTTAAAGTTGATAAAGTACAACCGGCTAACGAAGCTAAGAAGGTTGAAAATGGATCTGGGCCAATATTTTCTCCACCAACATTTTCGGGTTCGTCCATCAGCAAAGTGCCGTTGCGCCAAGAAATGGTGCATAAATATTTTTGGGTACCGATTGTTCCTTCTACGTTGTTTTCTAAAAGATTTGCCATGGTTATGTTATTGATTATAAAACGTCTCTAAATTCGGGAACTTTGTCAAAAACACTTTTTGCAAACGGACAAAGCGGAATAATTTTAATGCCATTTTCAAGAGCGTATTCCACTGCTTGGGTGACCATTTTTTTGCCATAACCTTTGCCTTCGTTTCCGGGATTGACTTCGGTATGGTCGATAATAATTTTGTCATTACCGGCAAATACAAAAGTCATCATGGCTTCATGTTTGCCATCGACATCAATGTAAAAAAAGCCATTTTTATCATTGATTTTTAATTGTACTTCTGCACTCATAATTGTTATTATTTAAAGGAAGGCAAACCGCAGACTGCCTTCTCAATAGTTATTGAACCATTGGAACTTCCATTAACAACACTTCAGCATCAGCTGTGGCCTCAAAAGTTACTTTGTCAAAATCGGTGATGCCTAAACCATCGCGTTGCTCTAATTCTTGACCATC
>JBDLVY010000143.1:0-3424 GCA_039804545.1 Bacteroidota bacterium
CATACGAAGCATTCATAGATACATAATCATAATCAACAGACTCAGATTTGTATTCATTTAAAATCGAATAAGCTGCCCAGCCCGTGATTAATCCTGCTGCCTTGCGTTTTTCTTGAATAACTTTCCAACGCTTTTCTAATGCAATTGCCTCCTCTACGGTGTGACCTGGCTTTAATTTGTGAAATGCGATGTTGATGTAAATGGGTTTGTTTTGAGCGAATGTACTCGCTGTGATTGCAACGATTGCAATGAATAATAAGGTAAGTTTTTTCATGTTAATTGGGGTTTGAAAAATTGTCCGTGTGCGACATGCACACGGACTAAATCATTTATTTTTTTGTTTTTTCTCTTGAAAATTGGGTAACTGAATCGATTTTACCGTCTAAGTTAAATCCGAAAAGTTCTACTAAATTTTTGTCCCAAACGGTACCATCTTTTAAGACACGTTTTTCGTTTGAAAATACGATAATGCCGGATGCTGGGTCTGTATCTTTAACTTTAAATGGAAGGATCATACCTGGTTTCCAATCCAATGATTTGTATTCGGCAAACATGGCAGGAACCATGTCCTTTGTTAAATTAATTACTGTGCCATCGAATCCTTGAATTTTAATGGCATCAGCCATGATCGCTTGAACACCTTTAACATCCATCGCATTGTATGCTTTTGCGAAGTTTTCGATCGCCTCGATCTCTCCACGGTTTGTGAATTGTAATGCCTCTCCTTTTGGATCTGCACCAGGTTTGTTGGAAAGTAGTTTTCCACCATAGGTCTTACCATATTCAGCATTTGCAGGGATTGAATAGTATTGTTGGAAATTTGCCAATTTCCCAGCTTTGTCCACGAAGAATAATTCGAACAAATCCAAGTTTTGTTTGGCTCCGTTTTTGTAAATACGCTCTTCTGTCGATTGAAGTAATACGACTTCATTAGCCTGGCCGTCAACTTTTAAAGGCACGATTGCCATAGGTTTGTTGACTACCGCTTTGTATTCCTTTTGAGGGTCTTGTGCTTGAGATTTGTATTTCGCGATCATTTCAGCTGACCAAAATTTCGAGTACTCCTCGGTAACATTCGAGTTATATGCTTTTACTGCATCCAATACAATTTTTGTGCTTTTCTCTGATCCCAATTGAAATGATTTTCCTTGGCTATCCCCCGTAAATACTTTACCAGCTTGTTGGGCATTGGCCATAAATGTCACCGCAACGAATGCGCCGAATAGAATGATTTTTTTCATGTGTTTTTTGATTTATTATTTGAAAAGCAAGAACGAAAGATTGATTCTAGAATCGAATAAAGCGTCCGAGTACTTTGTCCCCTTTTGCATTTTTAGGAACAGATTGATAAGTTGATATTTTCGGCATGTTATGTTCCTGTTGTCCCCTTTTGCATATTAAGGAACATATTGTGCTGCATTCAAATAAAATCACAGCGGTTTAAAAGGTACTTTTGAATACAACCAAAAAAAACGAGATTATGAAAAAAATCATTTTACTTTTCATTGCGGCAGGAACATTACTTTCCTGTACTTCGCAAAGTGAACAAAACGAAAAATTAGCCGCTGATAACATTGCTTTCTATTCGAAAGTATGGGATGTGGTAATTAACGAGGGAAGAGCCAACATCTTGGATACAGCTTATGCGGAAAATGTAGTTTTACATACAGTTCCGGAGACTAAAGGAAAAGCAGCGGCTAAAGCCTATTACGAGAATTATGTAACAGGATTTTCAGATCGCGAATTTATCATCAAAGAGACATTTGCCTCAGGCAATAAATTGGTTAAATACTGGCAGTTCAAAGGGAAACACACGGGTAATTTCTTTGGTATTCCTGCGACAGGAAAATCGGTGGATGTAATTGGTTGTACGATTGCAACCATCATCGGTGGTAAGATTACAGAAGAGCAAGATTTCTTCGATAACCTGGAGTTTTTTAAACAACTCGGGATTAAACCTTGATTTTAGATGAAGTAGGTAATATGGAAAGCCTAATGCAGTTTGCGTTAGGCTTTTTTGCTTTTGATGTAGGCGGATGGAGTTAATCCTTTCCGACTTTTAAAAGCATCAATGAATTTAGAACGAGACAAAAATCCGGCATTGGCAGATAGTGCCTCAATCGTATAGCGCTGTGCGTGGCCTTCGTCAATCAATTGGACTACATATTCAATCCGTTGGTCATTTTTCCATTCTCCAAACGTTTTTTGTAAGTCATTGTTGAAATACGCCGACAAAGTTCTTTCGGGTATTTTCAGGTCGAATGACATTTGTGAAAGCGTAAAGTCCTTTTTGATGAATGGCAATTCTTTCAAATAGTCAGTCAGTTGAGCGTCGAACTCGGTATGGCTTTCGGTCAATTTTACTTGTTTGGCAAAACTAGATTTGATTTTTTGAAAGGTTGTGGCATTTTCAAAATCCACGGAATACGAAATGTTTCCGTAAAGTATGTTGGGAAACAGGAACAAAAAGAAATTTTGAATAAAAAAGCCACCTCCGCAAATGCGAAAGAAGTGTTCCTCGCTGAAAATCTCGATGGACGAAAAGCCGAGTATGTCGAAAGGTTCAAAATACAAGGTGATCATGTGGCCAAGACTTGTCCCCGCAATAATCACTTGAATGCTAATCAAGGTAAAAAACCAGCGCTGAATGATCGGATGGTTGCTTGGCATAACGCCATATTTGGCCAATAAATGTTTTTTATTCCAAAAGAAATAGGCAAGCGATAAGCAAGCATAGAAAATTACATGCAACGAACGGCCATAAAGTAATTGTTCAAAGGTAACCCATTGGAACGGAAGCCGATAGTCTTCGGTAAAATTTACAATCTGATGAGCTATTTGTGTTTTAGTTGCTAGTGGTAAACTTGTAAATGGAAGTGTTGCAATGCCTACAAATAGGGCCGGAATTAGATGTACGTAATCAATGGTTTTAAACCCCTTGTGCTCAGACACCGTTTGCTTGATGTAATAAAACAAAGTTGGGCCAAGTAAGAAGGAGAGGGGTAAGAAATGTACAAAACAGATGCCTTCCCAAAATTCCATTTTACTGTAATGCAAACCGAAATAGACCATCACCACGAGATTGCAGCACAAGAAAAAGAGTGCTAAAAAGATGTTTGACCTGTTTAATGAACTTAAGTAGTACAACAGGATAAACGATGTGAAGATGCCGAACACGGGCGCAAGTATTTCCAAAGGGTAAAGTTAATTAGAGACAAGTTAAGAAATTTGTACTGATTTGTCATGTTACTTGGACGTTAAGCTTTAGCAAACCTGAGGAGGATTGCCAAAGCTACGTGTTTACAAGTATTTGAATGGGAATCAAACTGATAATCTTGTCCAATTCAATGATAATTGTCGTTGGAGCGCTCTTAATGTCCTTTGCTACCCTTACCTTTGGCAAACCTAAAGAGGATTGCCAAAG
>JBDLVY010000144.1:0-2855 GCA_039804545.1 Bacteroidota bacterium
GTTTTTTGTAACCAATATTGTAGTGTTGCCATTGCTTGGTATCATCATGATTGTTGGGCTAATTGCTGTTGTTATTGCCTGTTTTGGGAAAGTGCCTTTATTGGTGGTAAAACCTTTGGAAGTTCTAATCGAATTTCAAAATACCATCATCGAATGGATTGCGTCTTATGAAGAATTTGTCTTGAAGAACATTTCTTTTACAAGTGCCATGCTCTGGATTTCCTATGTGTTAATTATAACTATCATTATTTGGTTCCAAAAACCCAATTTCAAACGATTAACAATTGGCTTATTGAGTGTCATAACCTTACAAGGCATTTACATAGGTAGCAAATTTAAAACTAACAACACCAAAGAATTGATTGTTTTCAATTTAAAGAAGAGCAGCATCATTACCGAAAGAACAAACGAAAATGTAACGGTCTATAGTAATGATAGTATTTTAGTAAACCTAGAAAACAACACAACAATTCAAACCTATTTAGTTGGTAATTTTTGTCAGGTAAAGGGAAAAAAACGACTCCAAAACCTATATTATTTTAAGGACAAAAAAATCTTGCTAATTGACAGTTCGGCTATTTATTCTGTAAAAATAAAACCCGACATCATTATCATCACCCAATCGCCCAAACTCAATTTGGAACGATTACTCACTCTCTATAAGCCAAAACAAATTGTAGCCGACGGTTCAAACTATAAAAGTTACGTAAGGCTATGGGAAACTACCTGCCTAAAAAAAAAAATCCCTTTTCATTATACCAATGAAAAGGGATTTTATAAGATTTAATTCGGTTGAATTATGATTTTTTGTTTGCTAAGATTTGATTGGCTCCAGCCAACCAAGCTGTTGGTCCACCGGCTACATAACCTGTACTGCCTATTTGCTCTAAGTTGATTTTACCCTCTTTTTTAGTCGCATTAACAAACCAAACCGTAGGATATCCTCTTACGCCTAAAGCCTGTTGCAATTCCATATTTTGTTTTTGAATTTCTGGTTGTTGTGCAGTTCTTCTAGGGAAATCTAATTCTACTAAAACAACGTTGTCTTTTGCCCATTTGGCAAATTCAGGCGTTTTCAAAACTTCTTTTTGCAAACGGATACACCAACCACACCAATCACTTCCGGTGAAAAATAACAGTAAAGGTTTTTTTGTTTTTTTGGAAACTTCCAAGGCTTTATTCATATCGGTATGCCAAGTTAATTCTTGAGCTTGTATTGTTAACGATCCTAAAACCAGAAATAACGTAAGGATTAATTTTTTCATGAGTTATTATTTTTTTACAAATATATACAAAAACAGTACCAATTACTGTCGGCTATTTTACATCTTGCATTAACTTTTTTACCAATGGCGAAATCAAAATAAGCACCACACCAGCTATCAAAGCATAAATGGCCAATTGCTCATAACCATCGGCATAAGTGTTTAGCTTTTCCAAATTGGTGGCATTCTCTGAGGCTTCAGCAATGTTAGCACCAAGTAATCCCGCAAAATACTGACCATAAGCACTGGCTAAAAACCACATTCCCATGATAACGGCTTGTGTTTTTTGGGGAGACAGTTTGGTCATGGCAGACATACCGATTGGAGACAAACAAAGTTCACCGAATGTTATAATAAACCAACCGAAGGTGAATAAATCTAAAGAAGTTTTACCATCAGCACCTGAAAAGAATTTGGTGTAATAAAACACCCAAAATCCGCCGGCAAGGAATAAAAACCCTAGTCCGAATTTCACCACGGTATTAGGCTCTATTTTCTTTTTGGCCATCCAAATCCAAACGATACCTACCAAAGCTGCAAAAATAATTACAAACAATGAGTTTGCTGAATTGTTTACACCATTAGGATCAAGCTCAACGCCCAAAAGGGTATTCTCTAAATTATTAGCCGCAAATAAACTCAACGAACCACCACTTTGCTCAAAAAAGGCCCAAAAGAAAATAGAAAAAATGATAAAGACTAAAGCAGCCAATAACTTTTTATTCTCTGAGGCAGAAAAATTTCGCATTTCAAAGAATAAGTAAACAATGGAAGCCGGACCAATTATCATCATAAAATAATCTGTGTAAACCGTATTGGCTACCATCAATATGATTATTGGAATTAAAGCCAAAGAACCTATGTAAGTAATAATCTCATATGTCTTTCTCTTGGAAGCTTCAAGGTTTGCCAAAGGCGATAATCCTATTTGTCCTAAACTTTTTTGGGTTTGGGTAAAAGTTAGCAAACTAATAATCATGACTATGGAAGCAAATCCAAACGCATAATTCCAACGAAGATTTTCAGGCACAAAATCTGCCCAAAGATTCCCATTCGCCACAGCAATACAAATATAACCTCCTATCAATGCTCCCAGATTGACTCCGGCATAAAACAAAGAAAAACCGGCATCACGACGACTGTCTCCGTCTTTGTATAATTGACCAACCATAGAAGAGATATTGGGTTTAAAAAACCCTGTCCCAACAATGGTAAAGCTGATTCCCAAGAAAAAGAATTGCTTTGGATCTATGGCTAAAATTACACTACCGATTATCATTAAAATTCCGCCCCAAAACAATGATTTCCTAAAGCCCAGAATTTTATCCGCAAATAATCCCCCAATAAAGGTAAAGGCATACACCCATGCTTGCGTGGCACCATATTGAAGATTGGCGGTTTTTTCATCCATTACTAGAACATTGACCATAAAAACAGCCAACATCCCACGCATTCCATAGAAACTAAAACGTTCCCACATTTCGCTGAAAAATAAATACCAAAGTTGTTTTGGGTATTTGCCTTTAAAATCTTGAATCTGACTTATTGTTTGATTGGTTTCCATAGTTAGTTTATTCCTTTTTCTTTCAT
>JBDLVY010000145.1:0-14593 GCA_039804545.1 Bacteroidota bacterium
TTGGTTGGTTAAAAAAAGTGGTTTATCGTTGACAAAAACTTTATACATTTGTACTATGATTTTTAATAAAGACACAGCCGAAAAAACAGCCGAATTGCTTTTACAAATAAATGCAATTAAATTGAATCCTAAAAATCCTTTTACATGGGCTTCAGGTTGGCACTCTCCAATTTATTGCGACAACCGATTAATCCTATCGTTTCCGCCGATAAGAAATTTTGTGCGCGAGGAATTTTCCAAGCATATTGAGAAAGAATTTGGTAAACCCGACGTGATTGCCGGTGTAGCCACCGGAGCCATTGGCATTGGTGTGCTAGTTGCCGAATACATGGGATTGCCTTTTGTATACGTTCGTCCCGAACCTAAAAAACACGGCAGACAAAACCAAGTAGAAGGCTTTTTACAAAAAGGCCAAAACGTAGTAGTCGTTGAAGATTTAATCAGTACAGGAAACAGCAGTTTGCTGGCCGTAGAAGCATTAAAAGAAGCCGGTGCACACGTTAAAGGAATGGTCGCTATCTTTACCTATGGTTTTGATGTAGCCGTGGAGAATTTCAAAAATGCCAACGTGACGTTAAATACTTTAGCCGATTACGAACATTTATTACATTTGGCCGTAGCCAAAAATTATATCACCGAAAATGAATTGGCAACACTGCAAGAATGGAGAAAGAGTCCGTCTACGTGGAACGTCTAAAAAGGCTGGATGCCGGATGTTGGAAGATGGAAGTCTAAAAATATCAAACACCCAACCGCTAACAACTAACATCAAACAAAAACTATGAACCTAGAAAGCCCAAAAGTTACGGTAGCAAAATCAGCAGAATATTTATACAACGCTTTATCCGATGTGAAAAACTTCGAGAAACTAATGCCCGAAAACATTGCTAAGTTTGAAGTATTGGGTGACGATATTTTCAATTTTGGTTTAAAAGGCATGCCCGAAATCAAATTGAGATTAAAAGAAGGTGTACCGCATTCTAAAGTAAATCTTGCCGCTGCCAGCGATAAATTACCATTTACTTTATCGGCTAATTTAGAAACTGTTGCTGATGATTCTACCGCAGTTCAATTGGTCTTTGAAGGCGAATTCAATCCCATGATGGCGATGATGATCAAAGGACCGATTTCGAAGTTTATTGAGACTTTGGCGGAGAATATGCCTAAGTTGTAAAAAATTACGAATTACGAATTACGAATTATAAAAAAAAGCGACTAAAAAGTCGCTTTTTTTTATTTTACCGTAGTCAATCGCTTATCCACTACTCTTTCCATGTAGTCTTGAATATTTGATATTAAGAGGAGAATGTCCAGTGGACATTCGGCATTTCTTATTTGTTTATTTAACGGTTGTCAATCGCTTATCCACTACTCTTTCCATGTAGTCTTGTATAAAAGCCTTGCATCTTAACTCAATCGCATTCATTGCAGCATTGCGTTTGCCAATTAAGTTTTTAGCCATTCCTTTATCGGCTTTATCATAAAAACCAACAGCTTTAGTACCATCAAATGTGCAGATGTAATTGCCACTCATGAATTGGTATACATTGCCACCATATTTTATTACAAACGGCGGAACGGTTTTTTCGTTAATCAAACTTCTACCCCAACTCCTAAAAGGTTTTTGGTAACCAATCATATCCAGCAAGGTAGGATAAATGTCTATTTGCTGTGCCCAATCATCATTCACACCAACGTATTTTTCATTCGGAGCATAGAACAATATAGGAACCGTATGTTTGTTAAATTCCTTTCGGTATTCATCATAAGCAATGGTATTTCCATGATCGGCCACCAAAACAAAAATGGTATTGTTGTACCAAGGTTGTTTTTTGGCTTCGGCAAAGAAACGCTTCAACGCAAAATCGGTATAGCCAATACACTCGTTGATGTTCACTTTTCCTTTAGGAAATTTGCCTTCGTATTTTTCAGGCACTTTATAAGGTTCGTGAGAGGAAACCGAAAACATCGTAGCCATAAACGGTTGTTTCTTTTGCGTTAATGTCTTGTTGAAGTATTGAAAGAAAGGTTCGTCCCAAATACCCCAAACCCCATCAAAATCGGCATCGTTATTATATTCGTTTTTACCGTAATAATGGTCGTAACCCAAAATATTTCCAAACCCTAAGAATCCCATAGAACCATTCGGAGCACCGTGAAAAAAGGAAGTGTCATAGCCTTCACTTTCTAAAGTCGACACCAAGGATTCAATCTTTTGCTTCGGATAAGGCGAAGACGTAAAGGCGTCTTTAAACGAGGGAATTCCGGCTATTACAGAAGAAACGCCATGAATAGATTTCCAACCATTGGCATGGGCATTGGTAAAAATCAAACTGTGTTGCGCCAACGAATCTACAAACGGTGTATAACCCTCATAATCCCGAATATTCGTGCCTTTATTAAAAGCACCATTGTATTCTCGGGCAAAACTCTCAAGGATGAAAATCACTATGTTCGGTTGGGCAGGCGGATTGTTTTTGTATTGTTTGATAGGCACCAATAAACTGTCGATTTGTGTTTTAGAAACCAAATTGACTTTCTTAAACGTATTGGTATTCCAGGTACGAATGATAGCGAATGGCGTATTCAAAACCACATCGGCTTGTGATGCATTTTTTACATACCGACTAGCATCCAAAAGATTAATCGGTCGGGTGCTTTTCTTAAAATCGCCTCTGATGCCGCCGATGCAAAGTGTGGTTATCAAAAGAAAACCAGCAATAGATGCTGCGAAATATTTGACCGTTGGTTTTTCGGTTACGTGCTTTATTTTGGTCCTTTTGTACAACAAAATCCAGAGATAAGCCAAGGCAAAAAACAGGAAAAACACATGCCAATAATTCAACAAGAAATTAAACAATAAAGCGGTTTTATTGCTTTCATTTTCGAGTGTATCCAGAGAAGCTCGAGTGCTTCGGCTGAAGGTATAACGGTAATAAATAAAATCAATAAAATTGGCTGAATACATTAATAAATTGGTGGCAAAATACAGATAGAACAATACTTTTTGGTAAGTCTTTTTGGTATTGACAATCACCGGAAAAATAGAAGCAATAATAAACAACCCATTGGTATACAAAATCGTAGTGGTATCAAACGCTAAGCCGTGATAACATAACTTTAGGAAGTTGAAAAAACCATCCACTTCAATCAAACTCTGATTGTAGACATAAAAGAGGATTCGGGCTATAAAATAAAAGAGAAAAGCCAGTAATAATCTGATGGCCATCACTTTGTATTCGGCTATTCTGGGGAATTTTTTCATGTTGAAAATAAAAACAAACGATGCAAAACTACAGAATTCAATAGTAGGAGTCGCTATATTTTAAATTAATATTGTGTTTAATTACAATAATCCTTATTTTGCATCAAATTAATGACCAAAATGACTAAAATCACCCGCCTTTTTGATTTTGCTTACTACCAACTCGAAAAGAACAATATGCCGCATTGTCTCGTAACCAAATACGACGGCCAATGGGTTTCTACTTCTACACAAGAATATATCGATAAAGCCAATGCTATTTCAAGAGCTTTGTTGAGACAAAACCTTCAAAAGAATGATAAAATAGCCATAATTTCCTCCACCAACAGAACCGAATGGAACATTATGGATGTTGGTGTTTTACAAATTGGCGCCCAAACGGTACCGATTTACCCAACGATTGCTGCTGAAGATTATGCCTATATTTTAAATCACTCTGAATCAAAATATTGCTTTGTGTCAGATGTAGTGGTTTATCAAAAATTAATGGCGGTAAAAAGTGAAATCCCTTTATTAGAAGACATCTATTCGTTTAACGAAATTGAAGGCTGTAAAAACTGGAAAACGCTATTAGAATTAGGCGAAGACCAAAGTAACCAAGACGTAGTTGAAGACCGAAAAAACAACGTAAATCCCGAAGAATTAGCCACAATTATCTATACCTCGGGAACCACAGGAAAACCCAAAGGCGTTATGCTATCGCACCACAATATTGTGTCTAATGTACTGGACAGTTCGCCAAGAATTCCTTTTGAAGAAGGCACGAGTGTTGCTTTGAGTTTTTTACCGATTTGCCACATTTTTGAGCGTGTAATTTTGTACATCTACCAATATTATTCGGTTTCTATTTACTTCGCCGAATCTATTGAAAAGCTTTCGGACAATATCAAAGAAGTAAAACCAACAGTATTTTCTGTGGTGCCAAGATTACTCGAAAAAGTATACGATAAAATCATTGCCAAAGGAGAAGAATTAACGGGCATCAAAAAGAAGCTGTTCTTTTGGGCTATCGATTTAGGTTTGCGATACGAACCTTATGGTGCCAATGGTTGGTGGTATGAATTCCAACTAAAAATTGCCCGAAAACTAATCTTCAGCAAATGGCAAGAAGGTTTGGGTGGCAACTTAAACGTATTGGTTTCTGGCAGTGCTGCTTTACAACACCGCTTAATCAGAATATTTGCCGCTGCCGGAATGCCGGTAATGGAAGGTTATGGTTTAACAGAAACTTCGCCTGTGATTTCGGTTAACGACCAAAGAAATGGAGGATTTAAAGTCGGAACTGTAGGCCGTGTAATTAATAACGTAGAAGTCAAAATCGCCGCCGATGGTGAAATTCTTTGCAAAGGACCCAACGTGATGATGGGGTATTACAAAGACCAACAATTGACCGATGAAGTCATCAAAGACGGTTATTTCCACACGGGTGATATTGGTGAAATTGATGCAAATGGTTTCCTAAGAATCACCGACCGTAAAAAGGAAATGTTCAAAACTTCGGGTGGAAAATACATTGCGCCACAGTTGATTGAGAATGCCATGAAACAATCCTTATTCATTGAACAGATTATGGTGATTGGTGATGGTGAAAAAATGCCTGGAGCTTTTATCCAGCCGAGTTTCGACTTTATACAAGAATGGGCCAAAAGAAAGCAAATCAACGTTGGCACAACTCCTTCAGAAATTGCGGCTAACCCTGAGGTCATTGCCCGTATCGAAAAAGAAGTCGAAACCATCAATGAAAAATTTGGCAATTGGGAAAAAATAAAACGCTTTGAACTAACGCCTGAGGTTTGGTCTATTGATGGCGGTCACCTTACGCCTACGCTCAAGTTAAAGCGTAAAATTGTGATGGAGAAATACAAAGATTTGTATAAAAAAATCTACACCTAACTTTAATTCTTCTACTATGAAAATTAAAATGCTATTCAACGCTTTGTTAACTATTGTTTTATTTTCCGGTTGTAAGGAAAGCAAACCAATGGATAGTGTCAAAGAAAATTACCACGATTTTTCTAAAAGAGAGGACCAATTTACCGGTGGTATCAAAATGATTCCTATCTCTACTCCTGTTGGTGAATTCAAAGTTTGGACCAAAAGAGTTGGCAACAATCCCAAGATCAAAGTGCTTTTACTCCACGGCGGTCCGGGTGGAACGCATGAGTTTTTTGAAAGTTTTGACGGGTATTTTCCGCAGGAAAGCATTGAATATATTTATTATGACCAATTGGGTTCTTACTACAGTGACCAACCTAATGATAACCGACTTTGGACAATAGATAGATTTGTGGAAGAAGTAGAACAGGTTCGCAAAGCTTTGAAGTTAGACAATACCAACTTCTATTTGTTAGGACAATCATGGGGTGGAATCTTAGCGATGGAATATGCATTGAAATACCAAAAAAACTTAAAAGGGCTTATCATTTCCAATATGATGGCGAGTGCACCGGCTTACAATAAATATGCTGTAGAAGTTCTCGGTCCGAAACTAGACCCGCAAATATTTACAGCCATCAAGGATTTTGAGGCACGCAAAGACTACAGCAATCCGAAATATATGGATATGCTGATGAACCATTATTATACCGAACACATCCTAAGGTTTCCAGTTGCCCAATGGCCTGAGTCTATCAACAGAGCCTTTAAACATTTGAATCCCAATGTGTATGTATACATGCAAGGTCCAAGTGAATTTGGCATCACCGGAGACGCTACTTTAAAAGATTGGGACATCACTGCTAAATTAAAAACGCTAACCGTTCCTACACTTTCTATTGGAGCCAAACACGATACCATGGATCCCAAACACATGGAATGGATTGCTAACGAAGTTCAAAACGGACGATTCTTATATTGTCCGAACGGCAGCCATTGCTCACAATATGATGACCAAAAACATTATTTTCCGGGCGTGATTCAATTCTTGAAAGATGTCAATGACGGCACTTTTAATAAGTCTAAAAGTTAATACATCACCCAATACGTTATTAACAATTTGCTTATTTAAAAAGTTGATAATTAAACACTTGTTAAATTATTACATTCTCATTATATTAATAATTTTATTGTATTAACCAATAACTTATTAATTATGAATGTAAAAAACTTTATTATTGGAGGAATTGTCGGCGGCATTGTTGATTTCCTTTTAGGTTGGCTTTTGTACGGAATCCTGTTAAAAGATTTCTTTCCCAAGCCGGAAGGTTCAGGGGCAGAAAACACCACATTTATTTTCTTGGGCTGTTTATTCTTTGGTTTTATGATGTCCTTTATCTTTAATCAAGGCGAAGGTATCAGCAAATGTGTTCACGGAGTTAAATTAGCCATAGGTATCGGTTTGTTTATGTCGCTTTCCATGAATTTCTTTTACAGCATGTACAGTGAAACCATCAACTTCCAATTGGTTGCAGTAGATGTTTTGGTTTCTATGGTAATTGCTTCAATAGTAGGTGCAGCGATTGCTGTAGTTAACGGAAAAATGAAATAATAACAAATCATTCCATTTTCATAGTGAAGACGCTCGGGATTAATTTCTCGGGCGTTTTTTTTAATGTGTGAATTATGCAAATAAAAAAACTTATTATACAAATTGAAATTGTTCAAAATACCAACCTTTGAAGACTAACTGTAAAACAATAGTTTACTAATCTTTAAAAAATACATATGAATCTTAAACGAGTTTTTGGAGCTATACTTACCGTACTCGGAATTGCCAGTCTTATCTATGCTGCTCAAGTTTTTTTAAACACATCTGAGAATACAAGAGATATTAAAACATTGGTTATCTACGGTTTATTGGGTTTAATTTTTTTTGTGTCCGGTATCAGTTTGGTAAAAACCACAAAAGATGAATCTTAGTTAATTGAGCCCTTTAAATTTACACAAATACAGAAATATAAAACCATTTATCAAATTACTTCACAGTAACCATTATAAAGTGACTACCTTTATCAGATTTTATTTTACAACCAAACCATTTTGTAAAATATATGTTTAACAAAAATATCATTAAATAAAAACTATGGAAATCACCGAATTAGAAAAAGCAAAATCACATATAATCGTTGAAATCATTCAATACATCCCCAATGCAGTAGTGAGTAAAACCATCATTAGGAAAACAACAGGAAATATCACAGCATCTTCTTTTGATGCCGGAGAAGAACTTCAAGAAAAAACATCTCCCTATGATAATTATATTCAAATTATAGATGGAGCGGCCGAAATTACCATCAAGAATCTTAAGCACAAACTCACTTTGGGTGAGGGAATCATTATTCCGGCTCATGCCCAACATAGTTTTAATGCCAATGAACAATTTAAAATGATCTCAACCATTATTAAAAGTGGTTATGAAGATTAAACCAAAAACCTATTTAAGCTAGGTTATTTTTCATCAAAACAACGCTTTTACTTTTATGTTAACCACATAAAGTACCTAAAAAAGTCTCTACACAATGAAACTATACATCAAATACATGGTCAGTTTGCGTTGTAAAATGTTAGTCAAAGCAGAATTAAAAAATTTAGGACTGCATTACACTACTGTAGAGTTGGGTCTAGTTGAAATTATGGAAAATATCACGGAAGAAAAACGTGAAAAATTAAAAGCATCGCTATTGGCATCCGGATTAGAATTGATGGATGACAAAAAAGCCATGCTTATTGAAAAGATAAAAATTGTCATCACCGAAATGATTCATTACAATGAGGAATTACCCAAAATTAATTACTCAGAATACATCAGTAATATCATGGGGTATGATTATACCTATTTGGCCAATATCTTCTCAGAGGTAAAAGGAATAACTATCGAACATTATATCATTGCGCACAAAATAGAAAAGGTAAAAGAGTTGTTGTTATACGATGAACTCAATCTCACTGAGATTTCTTATCTTATGAACTACAGCAGTGTTTCCCATTTGTCTTCTCAATTCAAAAAAGTAACCGGATTGACTCCAACTTTCTTTAAAAATCTCAAAGAAAAAAAACGCAAGTCTCTTGACGAAGTGTGAATTATATAATTCATTTCTAAAATTTTACAATAGCTCGTTGCTATAAAGTCACACCTTTGACAAAACTTTGTCAAACAATACAATTTGAAACTTTATATCAAATACATGGTTAGCAATCGTTGCAAAATGATGGTTAAAGAGGAGCTCAAAAAACTAGGATTACATTTTATCATGGTAGATTTGGGCATCGTAGAAATCATGGAAAATATCTCTGATGAAAAAAGAGCGCTCTTAAAAACCAATCTAATGGTTTCTGGATTAGAGCTAATGGATGACAAAAAAGCCATACTAATAGAGAAAGTAAAAAATGTAATCATCGAAATGATTCATTATGCCGAAGAACCCATAAAGGTTAATTTTTCTGATTATTTAAGCGAAAAACTTAATCAAAATTACACTTACCTGGCCAATTTGTTTTCCGAAGTACAAGGCACCACCATTGAACAATTTATGATTCTACACAAAGTAGAACGCATTAAAGAGTTAATCATCTACGACGAACTTAACATCACCGAAATCGCCTGGAAAATGAACTACAGCAGTGTGGCCCATTTATCAACTCAATTCAAAAAAGTCACCGGATTATCTCCCACGCATTTCAAATTATTAAAAGACAAAAGACGTTTTCCTATAGAAGAATTGGGTAATCAAACGCTAACTAAAGAATAAATGAATCCATCAAAAACCACAGAAGACCATAAAAACATGTCTACCGATTTGTTTTTCGAGATGTTTGAAAACAGCGCTACAGGGATGATTTTTATCGATACAAATACCACTCGATTTAAATATGTCAACAAATCATTCCTAAAATGTTTTGGCTATACTCACGAGGAAATTATTGGTAAAACTGCTACTGAATTGGAAATAATGAATCGCGAGTTTTTGGAAAAATTAGCTTCACAAATCAAAAGTCGTGAAACTGTAAACGCAATAGAAATCATTCTAAAAAATAAAAAAGGAGTTCCGTTTTGGTTCTTGGTCTCTATCCAAACCATGAAACACCTGGGAGATGATTGTTCATTGATTTCCTTTATTGACATAACCAAGCAAAAGAAAACCACAGCCCAATTGGTTATAGCCAATAAAGAACTGGCGTTTCAAAATGAAGAAAAAGAAAAACGCGCAGCCGAATTGGTCATTGCCAATAAAGAACTGGAGTTCCAAAATAAGATCAAGGAAAAACGAGCAGCTGAATTAATCATCGCCAACAAAGAGTTATTGTTTCAAACGGATGAGAAACAAAATCGAGCCGATGAATTGGTCATAGCGGATAAAGAATTGAATTTTCAAAATGAAGAAAAAGAAAAACGTGACTTTGAAAACAAAGAACTCGAAGCCTATAATGACTCCCTGAAAGCAGCATCTCAATACTCCTTAAGTCTCATAGAAGCCAGTCGTGATCCGTTATTTACCATTAGCCCTGAAGGTAAAATTACCGATACCAATCAAGCATCAGTCAGGGTAACCGGTGTTTCCAAAGAGAAACTAATAGGCTCTGATTTTTTCAATTATTTTACCGAACCCAAACAGGCCAAAAAAATATACAAAGAAGTCTTTGAAAAAGGATTCGTAATCGATTATCCTTTGGTAATTACCGATGGCAAATTAATTAACGTACTATTTAACGGCTCTGTTTACAAAGACCAAAATGGCAATGTGGTTGGTGCCGTAGTTGTAGCCCGTGATATCACCGAACAAAAAAGAGCCGAAAAAGAACTGATAGAAGCCAAAACATTTGCCGAATTGGCCTCAGCAATTGCTGAAAAAACCAAAATTATGGCGCAAAAAGCTACCAAAGAAGCCAATGAAGCGGTAAAATCAAAACAACAATTTCTGTCCAACATGAGTCACGAAATTCGAACACCAATGAATGCCATCATAGGATTTACTAAAGTCGTGCTCAAAACCGAATTAACAGCCAAACAAAAAGAATATTTAACTGCCATTAAAATGAGTGGCGATGCGCTAATTGTATTAATCAACGACATACTCGATTTGGCCAAAGTAGATGCGGGAAAAATGACCTTTGAAAAAACACCTTTCAAACTGAAATTGTCTATCAAAGCCATGCTTCATTTGTTTGAAACCAAAATTCAGGAAAAAAACCTAAAATTAGTAACCCATTATGACGCTGCTATTCCAGATGTTTTGGTCGGTGATCCGGTGCGTTTGCATCAAATTATTCTGAACCTTGTGAGCAATGCTGTAAAATTCACCAATGTTGGTCAAATTACGGTAAGCGTAAAATTGGTTTCAGAAACCGATGATAATGTGGCACTCCAATTTTCGGTTACCGATACCGGAATCGGAATCAACAATGCCAAAACCGATACTATTTTTCAAAATTTTCAACAAGCCACTAGTGAAACCTCGAGGTTATTTGGTGGAACTGGTTTAGGTTTGGCCATCGTTAAGCAATTGGTAGAAGCCCAAAACGGCACCATTAGTGTGAAAAGCACCATGGGTAAAGGCACTACTTTTAGCTTTATACTTGACTTTGATAAAACCAATGCAGAAGCTGTTTTGGAACCGGAAATAACAGAAATTGATACTGAAATTAAGGATACTAAAATTTTGGTGGTGGAAGATATGGAACTCAATCAACTGTTGATGAAAACGGTTTTAGATGACTTTGGATTTGAGTGCGAAATTGCTACCAACGGTAAAATTGCAATTGAAAAACTCCAGAAAAACACCTATGATATTATTTTGATGGATTTACAAATGCCAGAAATGAATGGGTTTGAAGCTACAGAGTACATTCGGAAACAAATGAAATTAACGCTTCCGATTATAGCATTAACCGCAGATGTCACTACTGTTGATCTGGCCAAATGCAAATCGGTGGGCATGAATGATTACATTTCTAAACCCGTAGACGAACGCTTATTATATAGTAAACTAATTGGTTTTATCAAGAAACCGGTGGCCATCATTGAAAACAAAACCGTTGGCAAAAAACATACACAATACATTAAATACGTTGACTTGAGTTATTTGACCAAACTAACGAAAGCCAACCCAAAACTTATGAGTGAAATGATTAATGCTTACATCAAGCAAACGCCACCCTTGGTAGATTTAATGAAACAAAGTTTTAAAGATAAAAACTGGAAGTTATTAAAAGCAACAACCCACAAAATGATTCCTTCTTTCGCCATCATGGGAATTCATCCTGAATTTACAGAATTGGCCAAAAAAGTTCAGGAATATGCCGAAGAATTGGAACGTTCTATTGAACTGAATGATTTGGTCGAACAATTGGAAGAGGTTTGCAAACAATCGCTAATCGAATTAAAAAATGAATTGCTTAACATAAAAGTATAGGTTATGAAAGACGAGAAAAAAATTAAGCTCTTCTTGGTAGATGATGATGCCGTTTTTTTAAAATCACTGGAAATTCAATTCCTGGCGCAAGGTGATTTTGAAATTGAAACTTATCCAACTGGAGAATTATGCCTTCTAAATTTAAACAAAAAACCAGATATCATCGTGCTTGATTACCATTTGGACGGTGTGGTTAAAAATGCTATTAATGGTTTACAAACTTTGGATAAAATCAAAAATTTCAATAGCAGCATTCCTGTAATAATGCTTTCCAGTCAGGACCAAATTGAAATTGCAGTAAAGTGCATGCACCACAAAGCGTTTGACTATGTGGTAAAAAGTGAAACGGCTTTTATTCGTTTGCAAAAAGTACTGACCACTATTTTCAACTACCAAAAAATAGAAAAAGAACTTAGTTGGTATATGGACCGCATGTAAAAGATTATATCGCTAATAATGTGGGAATTATAAAAAAAAGTTACGCAATCTTATAACTGTCCTTTTGTTTATTCATTGCAACTTTGTATTGTTAAAAATCTCATTATAGGAGCATTTCACCTAAATTAATACAAAGAAAGCTATGGCAACTTCAAGTAATAAAATCGGCATTTGGATGGATCACTCCATCGCCCATCTAATGGAATATTCAAACCATCCGTTCGAAATTCAAACCATTGAATCCGACTTTACCCATAAAGAAAAAATCAATAGCTTGTTAAAAGGAGAAGCCCATATGCATAACAAAGAACAGCAGTTGCAAACCAAGTATTATAAAAAACTCATGTCTATTGTTAAAAAGTACAAAGAAGTTATTCTCTTCGGTCCTACTAACGCTAAGGAAGAACTCTTTAATGTCATCAGCACTGACAATCGTTTTGAAAATATCAAAATACAAGTCAAGCAAACCGATAAAATGACCGCCAAG
The DNA here is from genome assembly GCA_039804545.1 of Bacteroidota bacterium. GTDB lineage: Bacteria > Bacteroidota > Bacteroidia > Flavobacteriales > Flavobacteriaceae > Flavobacterium. The sequence continues at coordinate 12,539 of JBDLVY010000145.1, forward strand.
CAAAAACATGATTTTGTTAAAGAGTTTTTTGCTAAAAATAATTAATTCTAAATGAAAAGATGATGAAGAATAGCGTAACCAATTATTTGACAAAGGTTTCCCGAAACCAAATTAAAAGCGTAACTGCCAGAAAAGATTTTGTAGAGAATGTTCTCCTATGCGAAAAATCAATGCAAGAGTTAAAAGAAATCTATTGGCACGAAAAAGAACTCTTGATTGCCATTCCCATGTTAATAAGACATGCGACCACTTTTGAATTGGTCGAAATGCTAACGGTTCACCACATTTACTTAAGAAAACACATCAAAGAATTAGAAAAAAAGTTTCCGTTTATTAATCAGCTGGAAATCAATAAAAACAATCAAATAAATAGGATTGCGATACCCTAAAAATATTTCAAAAATACAACTATGCGATAAGCGTAATAAGGTTTGTTTTGGTTAGTTTAATAAATGTGAGACCATTTATTGGAAGTCCTGTTGCTCACATGCAGCAGGGCTTTTTTTGTGCTTTGAAATGTGTGAATAACACAAACTATAACAATAGTTGTATAACTCTTTTACTGCTTATCTAGGTGACCTTTGACCTAAATAATTAAACAATTATAATATGAAAAAAGTACTACTATTTTGTATATGCCTAGCATCTACACTAGCAACAAAAGCACAAACCGAAGACAAGAAATGGAACTTCGGATTGCATGGCGGTCTAATACAATATCATGGTGATTTGGGGAGAGATTGGTACAAAACCGATAAAACGGCTTACGGATTTGCCGGTATTACGGTCTCAAGATATTTGTGGAAATATTTAGACTTAAATTTATTGTATACCCGAGGAACTTTAGGTTATGACAGTGGCGTAACCGGATTTAAAAGCGATTATAGTTCGGCAGCTATTGATTTAAGATTAAACCTAATCGGGCCGGAATATTTTGTCAGACCTTATGTGTTTGGTGGAATTGGTGTGATTCTTTTTGACAGACAACTGAATTTTCATAAAGAGAAAATCGATACTACTTTTCCAGTAGTTGGAGGTGGAATCAATTTCCGATTAACGCCTGTATTGTCCTTAAATCTTCAAGAAACTTTTATGTTTACCAACAATGACCGCAGAGATGGTGTGGTTAGCGGTAAAAATGACGATTATTTGATGCACATGGCGGGATTGACTTTCAATTTCGGTGAGAAAAAAGATGCCGATAATGACGGCGTTTCCGACAGCAATGACAAATGTCCTGATACACCAGCTGGAGTAGCGGTTGACAAAAAAGGCTGTCCTTTAGATAAAGACAACGATGGCGTGGCCGATTATTTAGACACCTGTCCAGATGTAGCTGGAAGTGCCTTGATGAATGGTTGTCCGGATAGAGACAATGATGGCGTAACTGATTTAAGTGACCGTTGTCCGGATACTCGAGGGACCATAGCTTTACAAGGTTGTCCCGATACCGATGGTGATGGCGTAGCCGATTTAGATGATAAATGTGCGAACTCTCCATCCGGAAGTAAAGTGGATGCTAACGGTTGTCCGATGGATGATGATAAAGATGGCGTGATGAATGATGTAGATCGTTGTCCGAATGCTTTCGGCCCATCAAGCTTAAAAGGTTGTCCTGATACCGATGGTGATGGAGTTGCTGATATAGATGACCGTTGTCCCAATACAAAAGGAACAATAGACAATAAAGGTTGCCCTGAAATAGCCAAACAAGATGCGGTGAGAATCACATATATCGGAAGCAAAATTTTCTTTGAAAACAATAGTGATAAACTAAAAGTAGCTTCATTGGTTTTATTGGATGAGTTGACTAAAATTCTAAACAAATACGAAGGTGCTAATCTTTTCATAGACGGGCATACTGATAGCAACGGTTCAGATGAGTTCAATCTGGTGTTGTCGCAAAAACGTACTAACGCTGTAAGAGCATATTTAATGGAAAAAGGAATTGCCGATAGTCGTTTAAATGCTCAAGGATTTGGAGAAAGCAAACCAATAGCTACTAATGAAACTTCATTAGGTCGTTCCAAAAACAGAAGAGTTGAATTGAGAACT
>JBDLVY010000146.1:0-5536 GCA_039804545.1 Bacteroidota bacterium
ATAGTGCAATCCAAATCCCAAAATCAAAAACTATTAGCCATCCTATTGGATCCTGATAAATTGACGTTGGACTGCCTCTCAGATTTAGCGGCCAAAATTAATTTGTCACCAGCTACGCATATTTTAGTTGGCGGCAGTTCTTTTGAAGGAACTCATTTAGATGAGTTAATACTTTTACTCCAACAAAAAATAAGTTTGCCAATTCTTCTTTTCCCAGGAAATCCAACGCAAATTTCCGCTAAAGCCGATGGCATTTTGTTTCTGCAATTGCTCTCAGGGAGAAACCCTGATTATTTAATTGAACACCAAATCAACGCGGTTCCTATTTTAGAAAAAACCCAATTAGAAATCATTTCAACGGGTTACATTTTAATCGAAAGTAGAAGCCAAACGGCTGTGGAAAGAGTTAGCCAAACCAAACCATTAGACAGAAATAATTCGGATTATGCAGCCCAAACCGCAAAAGCAGGAACACTAATCGGCAACCAATTAATTTACCTCGAAGCGGGAAGTGGTGCCCAAAAAGCCGTTCCTTTGGCAATGATAACAACGGTGTCTCAAAGAATTGCTGTACCCTTAATCGTTGGTGGCGGCATTCGCTCTAAAAAAGGAATTGAAGATGCATTCAACGCTGGTGCAGATATGGTAGTTATTGGTACAGCATTTGAAAATGACTTAAACTTTTTTGACTAATGCTCGAATTCTTGTTTTCCCAATATAAAAACTATCCAACTTACGAAATAGTATTGGAACTGACGGCTATAATTTTCGGATTATTGAGCGTTTGGTTTGCCAAAAAAGATAACCTTTTGGTATTTCCAACAGGAATCATCAATACTGCGATATATGTTTATTTATTGTGGCATTGGTCATTGTTGGGTGATATGATGATTAATTTTTACTATGTTGTCATGAGTATATACGGCTGGTATTACTGGACCAGGAAAAAAGATAACGTAGCCGAATTTCCCATTTCTAGAATGACTTTGTTAGAAACGAAATGGTCGCTTGTCATATTTGTGTTAACTATTCTTTTTGTAGTCACGATTTACACATTTTTTGATAAATTTACCCATTGGACATCTTATGTAGATACTTTCGTTACCGGAATTTTCTTTGTAGGCATGTGGCTGATGGCCAAACGAAAGATAGAGAATTGGATTTTGTGGATTATTGGAGATGTCATTTCTATCCCAATGTATTTTGCCAAAGGCTATTCGTTTACCAGTATCCAATATTTAATTTTTACAATCATTGCCATTTACGGCTATTTAGAATGGAAGAATACATTACAAGAAAAGAAAGCTTAGCCAAACAATACGGATTAACTGCAGCCGACTTTGAGCAAATCAAAGCGCATGGGATTACTTTGGATAAAATTGAAAACGAACTCTTGTTGTTTCAATCCGGAATCACAAAAATATACCTCGAAAGACCAGCAACAATTGAAGATGGTATTGTAAAGTTAACCCACGAAGAATTTGAAAAGTGCGCTTCTTTTTTCGATCAAAAAAAATCAAATCTCAAACTCAAAAAGTTTGTTCCGGCTTCTGGTGCGGCTAGCAGGATGTTTAAATTTTTGAACGAGTTTTTAATCGAATTCGACCTCGAGAATGAAACCATCAATGCCTATATCAACCGAAGAAAAGATAAAAATCTCCCGACTTTCTTGGCTGGTATTGAAAAGTTTCCTTTTTACCAAGAAGTGAAATCCAAATTAAAACAACTTCACCCCAATTATTATGAGCTGGAAAGTCACGAGAAAAGTTATCACTTTATCAAATTGATGTTGGCTCCCGATTATTTTGATTTTGCCAACAAACCCAAAGCAGTACTCCACTTTCATAAATACAAAGACCATATTGCCACACCGGTGGAAGAACATTTAAACGAATGTGCTTTTTATGCAGCGTCTAATTTAGAATCGCACTTGCATTTTACGGTTTCTGAAAACCATCAAGATTTATTCAAAAAAGTGATTGAGGATGTCAAAGAAAAAGTGGAGTCTAAATCAAAAACCAAAATCAACGTCAGTTACTCATATCAAGACAAAAGCACAGACACTATTGCAGTTGGTCCAAACAACCAACCTTTTCGCAATGAGCGTAATGAATTGACTTTTAGGCCTGGCGGACACGGTGCGCTGATTAATAATTTGAATGAATTAGAATCGGATGTTATTTTTATCAAAAACATCGACAATGTAATTCAGAATCATATAGAAGAAATTACACGTTACAAAAAAGGGTTAGCCGGCATTTTACTCGAATTGCAAGAAGAAGTTTTTCAAATATTGAATACTATTGACCGCAATGAAGTAAAGGATGAAAACATCAGCACAATCATCGCTTTCATGAAAAAAAAGCTAAACATAGATGTGTTAGATGATTTCTATAAATACACTTTAGAAAACAAAATCGATTTTATCAAAAATAAATTGAATCGCCCGATTCGCATTTGCGGCATGGTCAAAAACGAAGGAGAACCCGGCGGCGGACCATTTTGGGTGCGAAGTTTTAAAGGCAATGTTTCGTTGCAAATTGTAGAAAGCTCACAAGTAGATACACACGATTCAAAGCAAGCCGCTATTTTAGCTAAATCCACTCATTTTAATCCGGTGGATTTGGTTTGTGCGATTAAGAATTACAAAGGGCAAAAATTCGATTTGATGCAATTTGTTGACCATAGTGCTGGATTTATAGTCCATAAAAACAACAGAGGGAAAGAAATCAAAGCCTATGAATTACCTGGGCTTTGGAACGGCGCCATGGCCAAGTGGATAACCGTTTTTGTCGAAGTACCATTGGTTACTTTTAATCCGGTGAAAACAGTGAATGATTTACTCAAACCGGCACACCAACCCCAATATGAAAACTGATGTAATCCTAGCAGAGCTTCAATTTAAAGCGGTCAGAAGTTCAGGTTCGGGCGGACAAAACGTCAATAAAGTTTCTTCTAAAGTAGTGCTGACTTTTGACTTCAAAAATTCGAAAGCTTTGTCGGTTGAGGAAAAAGAATGGTTGGCCAATAAGTTGGCTACGAGATTGACATCGGAACAAATTTTAATCCTAAACTGCGATGAAGACCGAAGCCAACTCAAAAACAAAACGATAGTCACCAAGCGTTTTTTGGAACTGATTAAAAATGCCTTGGTTGTTCCCAAAAAAAGAAAACCTACCAAAATTCCTCGCTCGGTTATCGAGAAAAGAATAAAAGCCAAACGCAATCTTTCCGAAATTAAGCAGCATAGAAGGAAACCGCATTTTTAGAATTAAGTACAGATTATCAAGTGTTAAGACAGAAAATATCGTTAAAACAAAAAAATCTTTATACTTAATACTACAATCTTAATACTTTCTTATCTTTGCCCTGTCTCAAAGGGGTGCTCTAAATAACGAGCTGAGATTATACCCAACGAACCTAGAACAGGTAATGCTGTTTAGGGATTAGATAAGACAAAAGTGCACGTTTGTCCTGTCGAGAGTATCAATTTTAATTTTAACCAAGAATAATTACCCCTTTTATTCGTAACATTTTACGAATGAAAACTTTATTCACTTTTTTAAGAGCAAAAACAACTGTTTCTAGCTTCTTACTTTTAGCTTCTTGTCAGGCTTTCTCTCAAGAAAAAGCAAAGGACTCAACCAAAGTCAACGCGCTTGATGAAATCTTAGTTTCTGCCGTTCGCGTCACTACTAAAACTCCGGTTTCTTTTAGTAACTTAGACAAAAAAGAACTCAAATTCCGAAATCTCGGTCAAGACATTCCGATTCTGATGAATTATATGCCATCGGTTGTGACAACTTCCGATGCCGGAAATGGCGTAGGTTACACCGGAATTCGCGTCCGCGGAAGCGATGCCACAAGAGTTAACATTACCATCAACGGCATTCCCTACAATGATGCCGAAAGTCATGGCACTTATTGGGTCAACATGCCCGATTTTGCTTCTTCGGTAGAAAGTTTGCAACTGCAACGCGGCGTGGGAACGTCAACCAATGGTGCTGGAGCTTTTGGGGCGAGTTTGAACTTACTCACAGATAGTTTTGCCAAAGAAAGCAATGGCGAAATTTCAAATTCGTTTGGCAGTTTTTCTACCCGAAAACATACCGTAAAATTCAGTTCAGGTTTATTGAACAATCGCTTCGAGCTCGCGGGAAGATTGTCTAATATCGATTCTCAAGGTTTTATTGACCGAGCAGCATCGGATTTGAAATCTTATTTTTTGCAAGGCACTTATGTGGGGAAAACCACTTTAATCAAAGCTTTGGTTTTTGGGGGAACCGAAAAAACTTACCAGTCTTGGAACGGAATAGACGGGTTTACCATGAACCAAGACCGAACATTCAACTCGGCCGGAATGTATACAGATGAATTCGGCAATACCCGTTATTATGACAACGAAACCGATAATTATCAGCAAGACCATTACCAATTGCACTGGAACGAAAGGGTTTCAGAAAATTGGAGTGCTAACTTGGCTCTGCATTACACCAAAGGGAAAGGTTACTATGAGAATTACAAAGAAGACGCCGATTTTGGAGACTATGGTTTAATGCCAATTGTCATTGAAAATACCACAATTACTACAACCGATTTGGTACGCCAAAAATGGTTAGACAATGATTTTTACGGAACTACTTTTTCGGCTAATTATCGAAAAGACAAACTCGATTTAATTCTTGGCGGTGGTTGGAATAAATATGAAGGCGACCATTATGGGAAAGTGATTTGGGCTCGATTTGCTTCAACAAGTGAATTAGGCAATCATTATTATGATGATTATGCCGTGAAAACAGATGGAAATATTTTTGCCAAAGCCAATTTTCAAATCACCAAAAAACTAAGCTTGTATGGCGATTTACAATACCGTACCGTAAATTATGAAGCTAATGGTGTTCAGGCAGATTTGGTGGATGATACTTTTAATTTCTTTAACCCAAAAGCTGGTTTGAATTATGCGATGAATGATAAAAACATATTCTATTTTTCGTATGCAAAAGCGAATCGCGAACCCAACCGTACCGATTATGAAGGTGGTAACGCTAAACCGGAAAAGTTAGACGATTTTGAATTGGGCTGGCGATATGTTTCTGATAAAGCCCAAATCAACACCAATATTTATTATATGGCCTACAAAGACCAACTTATTCTAACCGGAAATTTAGACGACGTTGGTAATCCGATTCGATCTAATAGTAAAGAAAGTTACCGTTTGGGTCTGGAGGTAGAGATGACTTTGGAATTGACAAAACAACTGATCATTCGCCCTAATTTTACTTTAAGTCAAAATAAAAACGTGGATTTGAATGTCGCCGGAACCAATGTTGGTAACAAAGACATCGCTTATTCGCCTTCGCTTATCGCCGGAAATATTTTGGTGTATAAACCTGTGAAAAGTTTGCAGATTTCATGGTTGTCCAAATTTGTCGGAGAACAATTTATGAACAACATCGAATTGCCAGCAGCTAAATTACCGGATTACTTTGTAAATGATTTGAATATAGCTTATGAAATCAAACCTAAATCTATTTTT
>JBDLVY010000147.1:0-3919 GCA_039804545.1 Bacteroidota bacterium
AACCTTAATATTATGTTTGGGCCAATTCTTTTTTTGGAATATGATTAATATTGGCCGGTTTGATAGGGTTTTTGTGGATTTGTAAGCAGTATGCCATTTCATTCCAAAAGGCTTCTTTTTCTAAAAGTATTGAACTTATAAAAACAGAGTTCTCTTTAACGGTTTCCCAATTGTTTTTTTCCTTTTATCAATATGCCCCAATTATGATGATAAGTTATATCGGAGGTGATTTTATGGCAGGACAATACCGCGTAATTGACCAAATTATTATGATATTTAGAACATATTTTCAAATGTTCTTTAATTTTATTTATGCCGAGGTTTGTTTGAAAATTTATGAGAATAGTGCCCATGGATTAAAATCGTGGTTGAAGTCTAATGGATTCAATTACTTGTTGGTGGTTTTTATTTTGGTAATTTTTTACTTTTTTGCTCCAAACATCTTGGCCTTTTTCAAAGTTGACATGACTACAGAAACTAATTTGATTTCTTTATTCAGAGTGGGATTAATCATTCCTGTTTTTATGGGTGTTTCATTTGCCCTAAAACAATTGATGTTTTCTTTTAACGAAAACAAGGCTTATATCAATATTACCATACTTTCTACTATTATCAGTTTGGTGGTGATGTATTTCAACATTATTTCATTAGGTTTAATGGGTTCGTTTTTAACCATAATAATTATTGAATTTCTAATCATAATTACTTACCTAATTTGGTTGAAACCTCATATTTTTGTAAAAAATAAATAACCGTATGGGAGTATACCTTTCTAAAACCAAGGCCAGCAAATTTTTACTGTTGCTCTCCATATTGGTACTCTTATTAAACAATTATGAGCTCACTTTTTTGGTTTGGTCATTTACGGCTTTATTTACGTTACAAAATCGTTATTCAATACAAATAACGAGGCTGATTTTAATCCTTACCTTGGTTTTATCAGTGGCGCTTTTCAGTTCCTTTTTTCACCAACATAAAAATTACAATTTCTTTAGGGATATCGCTTATCTTTTGAAGCCTATTTTCGGACTTTTAATAGGTTATAATGTTTGTAAAATAGTTGGTAAAAAGACTATGAATATTATCATAAACGCCGGTTTTGCTTTGGCGGTTATTCACATACTGACTTTGGCAATATGCTTTACCTTTTTTGCCATCAGAAACATCAGTGACCTGAGACATTACGGAGGTTATTTTGACGATTATGAAATTTATGTTCTTATTCTCCTAATTTTCAGAGATAAGTTTAATATTGACATCAGCAAAAGGAAAGCATGGATATTTACTTTGGTAATTGCCTTTTCATGTTTTCTCTACTTGGCCAGAACCAATATCATTCAAATGATCATTTTATTTTTGGCCATTAAAGGGTATTTTATTTTAACGCCAAGAGCAATAAAGATAATGGTTACTACCGTTGTGCTCGTCTTAGCGGGTTATGCCGCCATCTATTACTCTTATCCTGCCCGAAAAGGAAAGGGTTTAGAAGCGTTCTTTTACAAAATAAAGATTGCACCAGTAGAGGCATTTAAAACCAAAATAAACCAAAATGATTGGAAAGAATTCAACGACAACTATCGCTCTTTTGAAAACATCAGTACGGTAAGGCAAGTGACCGGAAACGGATGGTTTACAACTGTTTTTGGCAAAGGACTTGGTTCAACTGTAGACATCGGAAGAGAAATGTGGTCTAATGATGGTGAATTCATTCGGTATATTCCAACACTGCACAATGCTTATATGACCATGTTTTTAAAATCAGGATTGATAGGTGTATTTCTTTGCTTGTGGTTTATCTATTTGCTCTCAAAAAACAAAAAATCCCTTGACCCAGAAATTATTTATGTCAATTATCTTTTGATGGGAAGTGCCCTGTTTTTAATTTTGTCCAATTGGGTTTTTATGGGCTTGTATTTAAAATTAGACAATAAATCCATTTTCTTAGGCTTCTTGTTATGCTACAAAGAACTCCTGCTTAAAAATAATTCACCTACAAATACAGTTAGAGTTGAAGACTGAAAAGATTAAAATACTGGTTGATTGTCATGTATTTGACAAGGGATTTCAAGGAACAAGAACCTATATACAAGGATTGTATGCGGAGCTGATTAAAGACAAAACCAAGCATTTTTATTTGGTTTCCTCAAATAATACAAACCTGGAAGCGGCCTTCGGGACTCATGACAATGTTACTTATATTCAGTACAAAAACAAGAATGCTTACTTAAGACTTTTGTTTGAAATACCCTTTTTGATATATAAAAACAAAGTTGATTTTGCTCATTTTCAGTATAGAGTTCCACCACTAAAATTATGCAAATACATCACCACAACCCACGATGTTTTATTTGAAGATTTTCCGCAAGATTTTCCGAAACTTAATAGGATAGAGAGTTTTATCAACTATAAAATGAGCGCTAGAATTTCGGATATTATCTTTACCGTATCCAATTATTCTAAAATTCAAATTGAGAAACATTTAAAGGTTAAAAATGCTATTGTAATGCCCAACGGAGTAGACGAAGTCTTTTTTGAAGACTATGATAAAACGGCAATACAAAGTAAGGTTAAACAAGAGTTTGGCCTATCAGATTATCTTATTTATGTTAGTCGATGGGAGCCAAGAAAGAACCATCATTTGGTTTTGAAAACGTTTGTTAAGCTAAAGCTGTATGAACATCAACATTTGGTTTTTATTGGCAATGATACCTTTAAGAACAAAGAATATGAAGCCATTTACAATCAGTTAAGCGAACCGGTAAAGGCGAAAATAATAGTTATCAAAAGAATAGAATTTCTACAACTCTTATTGCTGTTAAGAGGAGCAAAGGCTTCGGTTTATGCTTCAAGAGCTGAAGGGTTTGGTATACCTCCTTTAGAATCTGTAGCTGCCGGAATCCCAACTATTTGTTCCAATGCAACAGCCATGTCGGATTTCGACTTTTTTGGACAGTACTTCTTTAATCCGGATTCGGAAGCTGAATTTGAAGAAAAATTGTCTATGGTTTTGAGCGTTGGTGATGCGGCAATAGACAGTAAAAGGCTAAGAATAAAAGAGCGATACAATTGGGTAATTGCTTCGGAAATTTATAATAATGCCGTTAAAAAAATTAGCTGAATTACTGGTTTTTAGCGGTAGCACTTCCAAAAAACTTGTTCTTGGTTTTGACTAAAAAGTTATAATTTTTAGCAAATTGTTTTTTAAGAAACGACGCATCTTCTTTTGGAAACCAATCGGTAGTCCTCGGTGTTTCTATTAAGCGCTCGTGAACTTGATATGCGTAAGTAGCAATTGAGGTTCTGAATCTTCCATCAGGAAAATTAGTCATATCATACCCGTGTAAAGTATATGGACCACACTGTTGGATAATCAATCGGTTGAAAGGCACAGCCAATTCTGCTTCTTCGTTGGTGCGCAAATCTTTAATTTTCAAATGCCCTTTGTATTCGGGTTTCCAGTCTTTGTTTAAATACAACAAAAGATTTAACTCTCTGTACCAATTTTTGTTTAGTGGATGGTAATTAAAATCTAAGTGCATATCCAAAAAACTGTTCTTTTTTCCTTGGTGTAAACCGCCACCAAAGTTTTTAGGGTCAACAAAAGTTTTTTTGGCTGTTATGTGTGCAAGGATTTTATTAAATCTTTCAGACGACAAATCGTTGTACAAATCCATAAACTCCGGGCAAATTTCTTTGTAATTTGATTTTTCAAACTTGTTATTGGCAAAGGAATAATCCCGACTTTTATTGTTTAACTCAGGCACTGCATTGTAGGCTTTGGTCAACTTTTCTTCGTCACAAAAACCATCAATGATTAGATGTGGAAAAGGTTGAGCCGCTAAATATTGAATGCGTAAAGCATCTAAGTTTTTTTCAATTTGTTCAAAATTAATCATAACAAGAATTTTAATTTGGTAAA
>JBDLVY010000148.1:0-22480 GCA_039804545.1 Bacteroidota bacterium
AAAACAATTGATTTATACGGAGTTGAGAAAATTAAAATTGTCTTAATAAAAACGCAAATATTTGGTAATGGATAAATATAATATATATTTGTCTAACCCATGTCTAATATTAAACCTGTAATTGTCAATGAATTATAAATCTTTCTCCTTATTGTTTTTTGTGTTGTTGATGTCTTTCAACAGCCTGCCTGAAAAAACAAATCCTACTATTTCAAGTCTAGAGAAAACCAAGAAAACGGTTTCAGAAAACGTATCTGTTTACAGTCAAATAGATGCCAATTCTTTTGCGTTGCCAAGTTTTGAAAGCTTTAATTTAGCGTTAGACGGCTTCAACTATCTGAAAGAAAAAGGAGTGGTAAAAAAAAATATACTGACAATTGTTGATTTTAGTTTGTCTTCTAATGCCAAAAGACTTTGGGTAATTGATTTAGACAAAAACAGGGTATTGTTTCAAACCTTAGTCGCTCATGGCAGAAACACGGGAGAAGAATTTGCACAAACATTTTCCAATCAAGCCGAATCTTTTAAAAGCAGTGTTGGATTTTTTGCTACTGCCGAAATCTATAACGGAAAACACGGTATGTCTTTAAAATTAGACGGATTGCAAAAAGGATTAAACGATAAAGCCAGAGAAAGAGCTGTGGTAATGCATGGTGCCGATTATGTTTCGGAATCTTTTATTAAACAAAACAAAAGATTAGGCAGAAGCCAAGGCTGTCCGGCAGTTCCGGTGGAAATGAACCAAAAAATTATCAGCGTGATTAAAGACAAATCTTGTTTGTTTATTTATCATCCTACAGCCAAACAAGAGATTGTATCAAAATTAACGGTCTAATTTTTTCCACATTACAAAATGTATCCCAACGCCAGGTATTTCAAAAGAATGGCCAATGATTTCGTAGCCCAATTTTTGATAGAAACCAACGGCATTTTTGCGTGCATTGAACCAAATTAAGGTGGTATTTTGAGCCTTTAATACTCGCTCAATATGGATTACTAATAGTCTTCCAAAACCTTTTCCCTGACTGTTTTCCAAAACCGCCATGCCTCTTATTTGAACCTGATGTTTGTCTTCAAAAAGGGGATTGTTTTTTTCAAAAACCGAAATAACACCTTCTATTTGATTGTTTTCATACAAACCAAAATGAGAAGTGGTCGACAAATCATCACCTTCAAAGGAACAACTCTCTATCGGTTTTCCTTTTCGGAGTACCGGATGACGAACAGCAAATGTTTCTTGGGCTGATATTTTTCTGATGGCAAACATTTTATTTTTATAACTAAATGATTTTCTACAGGTTATAAACGCTGAAATTTTTCAGAACATTTTTTATGGAAAAAATTTGCATCAAAGCAAACTTATTCTATATATTTGCACCGTTAATGCGGAAGTAGCTCAGTTGGTAGAGCTCCAGCCTTCCAAGCTGGTTGTCGCGAGTTCGAGCCTCGTCTTCCGCTCTTAAATTAAAACCTCTAATTCATGTTAGAGGTTTTTTTATGCTATAATGTTAGGTTTCAAAACAAATTACCACTGATTTTTTAGTTTATTTTTAATCTGTGAATCTGCGGTTTTAATTAGTTTATTCTCTTAAATAAGCCAAATCCGTCTCAGGAATCAATTCTTCTGGATTTTCATTTTGTTTGAACAAACGAGCAGTTAGATTTCCTTTTAATATTATTTTATCTCCGGTAACTTCAAGCCAACTACCCTCGCGTAATCCTAAAACAGGGATATTGTTGAAGGCGTGGAATTCTTTAAGTCTCGTTTCGCGGGTTTCACCCATGTGCTTGCTGTTAGTGTCAGGATCTAAATAATGCGGATTCAAATTAAACGGAATCAATCCTAAAGTTCTAAAACTCGGCGGATATATAATCGGCATGTCATTCGTAGTTTGCATAGTCAAACCGGTTATATTGCTTCCGGCGCTTGTGCCTAAGTATGGCGTTCCATTTTGAACCGTTTGGGCTAGAATTTCCATTACCTTATTTTCATACAATTGGGTAACCAATAAAAAAGTATTCCCGCCACCAGTAAAAATACCTTCAGCTTTTTGTATGGCTACTATTGGGTCATCAAATTCATGCAAACCCTTAACTGTTTTGTTGATTTTGGAGAAAGCCAAACAAACATGAGCAGTATAATCGTCATGAGAAATGCCACCGGGACGCGCATAAGGAATAAAAAGAATTTCACCACAATCTTTGAAGTGATTTTCTAAAGAGGCCAACAAATAATCCAAATAAGTGCCGCCGTGAACGGTAGAGGTGCTCGCAATAATTAGTTTTTTCATCTTTTGCTTATTCTTCTCCCAAAAGTAATGCATTTCCCCCTTTTATTTAACAAAAAATTACCAAGCCGTTGGCATTTATTTAGGAATGCTCTAGGATATTTTTACCAAATCTAATCGCCGTTATGAATCATTTTTTAAAAATAGTATTGTTTTTGCTGACAGTTAATTTGACTACGGCACAAAATACTGTAGTTAAAACAATGAAAGGCAAAGTGGTTTCAGAATCAGTAGATTTAGAAGGAATTTATATCATCAATCTCAAAACAGATGCCGCCTCAACTACTGAAAAGCAAGGCTATTTTACCCTAAAAGTGAGTGTTGGCGACACCTTAATGTTTTCGGCAATCCAAATTAAAGGCAAGAAAATAGTGGTTTCTAAAGAAGATTTTGACAAGGAATTGTTTTTGGTTAAATTAGTTCCAATGATCAATCGATTGGATGAGGTTATTGTCAAACAATACAAAAACATCAATGCGGTTTCTCTTGGGATTATTTCTACCAATACCAAGCATTATACTCCGGCGGAGAGAAAATTAAAAACGGCATCTGGAGTTGATGTAGCCGGAAATACCGATGGAAGTATGGGCGGTTCAGTGGGGTTGGACCCATTATTTAATTGGATGTCAGGCCGAACTTCCCTGCTCAAAAAGGAATTAGAAGTAGAACGAAAAGAAACGATGCTTCAGAAGATTGAGAACCAATTCAGCACAGAATATTTTGTAAAAAAATTAAAAATTCCCGAAGAATACGTCAAAGGATTTTGGTATTATGTAGTGGAAGACTCCAGATTTGTGAGGGCTATGAATGTGAAAAACAAAACCATGGCTACTTTTGTATTGGCTGAATTGGCAACAAAATATATAGAATTATTAAAGGCTGAAGAAAAATAGTTAGTACTTTTGAATCGCTGTAAAACCCGGTAGAATGAAGTTTAAAGTTTTCTTCTTTTTTTTCTTTATCCAAAGTGTCGGATTTTGTCAATCGACGGAATTGACTTTTTTGAGGGGAAAAATCATTTGTCCTATCAAAGAATTAGGCGAAGTTAATATCTTTAATCTTCGTTCGCAATCGGTTACCAATTCAAATGAAAGTGGCAATTATTCTTTGTTTGTCAAAGTAGGCGATACACTTGAATTCAAAAGTTTGCAAATTGAGACCCAAAAAATTGTCATTCGCGAATCGGATTTGGTTAAACCTCTTTTGGTAACCAACTTGGTCCCAAAAACCATTGATTTATCCGAAGTAGAAATCAAAGATTACAGACATATCAATGCGGTTTCTCTTGGAATTCTAGAAAAACCCGCCAAAAAGTATACGCCAGCCGAAAGACGATTAAGAACCGCGGAATCTTTTCATTGGTATAGTCCGTTGTTAATTCCGGTTGGAGGCATGAGTGTTGACGGCATCATAAATGCAATTAGTGGTAGAACGGCTATGTTGCAAAAAGAATTAGCCATTGAAAAGAAAGAGCGGATGATGGTGAAAATAGAAAACCAGTTTCCGAATGACTATTTCATCAGAAAATTAAAAATTCCGGAAGCATATGTCAAAGGTTTTTTATATTATATAGCTGACGATGCTACTTTGATTGCTTTCATCAATGAAAAGAACAAAGGCATGTCGAAGTTTAGACTGAGTGAATTGGCAACAGAATATTTAAGCCTGATAAAAACCAACGATAAATAACATTTTGAATGATGAAGAGAGGATTTAAAGTTGCTGTTTTTTTAATGCTTTTTTTAGGATTGACCTCAATGACAGTACATCGATTTTATGTAGCCATTTACCAAATTGATTTTGTTCCGAAGAAAAAAAGACTGGAAATTACCACGAGAATTTTTATGGATGATTTAAACGATGCCGTAACCAAAGCCTATAAAAAAAGCACCAACATTGGCACCGAAAAAGAAAAACCCGAAGACATAACTTTACTGAAAAAATACCTGAATGACAATTTCAAACTAACAGTTAATGGAAAATCCAAAGCCTACACTTATTTAAGCCGTGAGGTAGAAAGCAACGTTGTGATTTGTTATTTAAGCGTTAAGGAAGTAGCCAAAGTTTCCTCACTTCAAGTGGATAATTCCATACTTACCGAAGTTTATTCCGAGCAACAAAATATTATCCAATTCAATAATAACGGTAAGAAGCAGAATCTTTTACTGTCATCGTCAATCACTAAAGGAATGTTAAAATAATTTCCTATTTCCCCATCAACTTAAATTTCTTTACATTTATAACCTAAAATAAAAGGCTATGAATCGTAAAACTAAGGTTTTATCAATATTAGGGTTTTTTGTTCTGGGTTTGATCCAGGCTCAAGAAGCTCCAAAAACACCCAAAACAAACGAAAGAAATCCGGATAAATTCAAACAAATGTACGATTTGTTGGCTACGCCCAATATGTATCGTACGGCATCAGGTGCGCCCGGACCGGAATATTATCAGCAACAAGCCGATTATAAAATGGATGTGGAACTGGATGATAAAAACCAAAAGTTATATGGCACCGAAACCATCACTTATACTAATAACGCCAAGGAATCGTTAGATTATCTTTGGGTACAATTAGACCAAAACGAAAAAGCCAGAAATTCCAATTCGCCTTTGGTGGAAAGCAATAAAACAGATCCGGCAATCTCAGCCCAAGCCTTTTCTAGAAAATATTTAGAAGAAGATTTCGACGGTGGATTTCGTATCGAATATGTAAAAGATGCCCAAGGTAATCTAATGCAATATACCATCAACCAAACCATGATGCGTATCGAATTGCCCAAGCTTTTGAAAAACAAAGAAAAAATAACTTTTTCTATCAAATGGTGGTACAACATCAATAATTATATTTTAGATGGCGGTCGTTCAGGTTATGAGCATTTTGAAAAAGACGGCAATAATTTGTATGTTTTGGCCCAATTTTATCCAAGAATGGCTGTTTACAGCGATGTCGAAGGTTGGCAAAATATGCAGTTCTGGGGTTCGGGCGAGTTTGCTTTGACTTTTGGGAATTATGAAGTCAATATCACTGTTCCGGCCGATCATATTATGGAAGCTACCGGAACTTTGCAAAACCGAAGTGAAGTATTCACGGCAGAACAATTAAAAAGATATGCCGAGGCTGAAAAGTCTTTTGACAAACCGGTTGTTGTAGTTACACAAGCCGAAGTCGAAGCTGCAGAAAAAGGGTTTTCAGACAAGAAAAAAACTTGGAAATTCAAAGCCGAAAATGTGCGTGATTTTGGAATTTCTACTTCCAGAAAGTTTATTTATGACGCGATGGCGGTAAAAACCGGAAGCACTACTTCAATGGCGATTTCTCTGTATCCAAAAGAAGGCAATCCGCTTTGGGGAGACTATTCCACCCGTATTGTAGCCCATACATTAAAAAGTTATTCCAATTATACTTTCGATTATCCTTATCCAAAAGCGGTTTCCATCAATGCGAGAGATCAAGGAATGGAGTATCCGATGATTTGTTGGAATTTTGGTCGTCCGGATGAAAACGGTAAATATTCAGACCAAACTAAATATGGTATGCTGGGCGTTATATGTCACGAAGTTGGACACAATTTCTTCCCAATGATTATAAATTCCGATGAGCGCCAATGGACATGGATGGATGAAGGATTGAATTCTTTTATGGAATTTTTAGCCGAAAAGTCTTTTGATCCAAATTTCCCCGTTCGTCGTGGACCAGCCAAAAATATCATTCCATATATGAGTGGAGACCAAACCGGTTTAGAGCCGATTATGACCAATTCGGAGAGTTTGCGTCAATTTGGCAACAATGCTTACGGAAAACCGGCAACAGCTTTGAATATATTGCGGGAAACGATTATGGGACATGATTTGTTTGACTATGCTTTTAAAGCGTATGCCAATCGTTGGAAGTTTAAACACCCAACTCCCGAAGATTTTTTCAGAACCATGGAAGATGCTTCGGCAGTTGATTTAGATTGGTTTTGGCGCGGTTGGTTTTACTCTACCGATTATAATGATATTGGGATAAAAGAAGTAAAAAAATACTTTGTCAGCAATGAAGCGTCTAAAGAAGTAACTGATTTCATGAAAACACGTCGCCGTCGCGATTCTCGTAACGGACCAATGGTTTATATGATAGCTGAAGGCAGTGCAGATTACAAATCAGATTTGAATAAGCCTTTTAAAATAAAGGATTTTCAAGCTTTGGATGACTATGTGAATAAAAATTTCAGTGCAGAAGAAAAAGCTAAGTTAAATGAACCAAAGTATTTTTACCAGGTTACTTTTGACAAACCCGGTGGATTGGTTATGCCAATAATTGTAGAAATTACCTTTGAAGACGGCACTACAGAGAATCATTATTTCCCGGCACAAATTTGGCGAATGAATGACAAAGAAGTGAGCCGTACTTTTGCTACAAAAAAAGTGGTTTCTAAAATTACAGTTGATCCCAAGGAAGAAACCGCCGATATTGATACGTCAAACAATTCTTGGCCAAAAACAAATGAAAAATCAAAATTTGATTAACAGAACTTTGTAACTTTGCGACTTCATAATTAAGCAATTCAAGATATGTTTGGAATAGGCGGCGGAGAATTAATTTTCATCATTTTTATAGCACTGATGCTTTTCGGTTCTGATAAGATTCCGGAAATAGCACGTACGATGGGTAAAATCATGGCGCAATTGAAAAATGCTACTAATGACATCAAATCAGAAATTCAAAAAAGTGCGGATGTTCAAGAAATCAATAACTCTGTTAAGGAATTAACTTCTACTTTTACCGAAGAGGTAGATAAGGTAAAAAGCAATGTTTCAGAAAACATATTGCCTGATGTTAATAAAGCGGCAGAAGATTTAGATACTTTAACCGGTCCGATTAAACGCCAATTTTAATGCTTGAAAAAATTATTGACCTCGACAAGGAATTGCTGATTTTTCTGAACGGTTTAGGTTCTGAAAAATGGGATGGCTTGTGGTTGATTATTACCAAACAACTCAATTGGGCACCTCTATTTTTATTCATTTTTTATTTGTTGCAAAAGAAAATCGGCTGGAAAAATTTTGGCTACTATGTACTTTTTACGGCTGTAATGATTCTTATTTGTGACCAAACGGTGAATCTTTTCAAATACAGTTTTGAACGTTTGCGTCCTTGCAATGACGAAGAAATTAAGGGCATTATTAGATTGGTAAAAACCAGCAAATCTTTTAGTTTTTTCTCTGGACATGCTACCAATTCTATGGCATCTACCGTTTTGGGTTATATGATTTTAAAGAAATACTACAAACACGCTTATCTGTTGTTCTTGTTTCCTTTAATATTCGCTTACAGCAGAATTTATCTCGGGTTGCATTTTCCAACAGATATTATAACCGGTTATACTTTTGGTGCCGTTGCAGGATTTATAGTTTATAAATTATATTCTAAGTATATACTTCGTATTTCGTAGTTCTAACTTCGTATTTTACTTTATTCTCGAAACGGTTAAGCCATCGCGAATAGGCAACAAAACCGTTTCCACTCTTGAATCATTTTTCAATAATTCGTTATAGTCCATAATAAGTTTGGTGGTTTTGTCGTTGGGCTTCACTTCTTCTAAAACTTTCCCGCTCCACAACACATTGTCTGATAAGATGATGCCTCCTTTATTCATGATTGGTACCACCAAATGAAAGTAGTTGATGTAATTGTCTTTATCGGCATCTATAAAGACCAAATCGTATTTTTTATCTAAAGTCGGAATAACGTCTATAGCACTGCCGAGATGTTGACTTATCTGTTTGCCCCATTTGCTGCGGTCAAAATATTTCCGTTGAAAATCGACCAGTTCTTCATTCACATCTATAGTATCAATGGTTCCATCTTCGGCTAAACCTTCTGCCATACACAAAGTCGCATAACCGGTGTAAGTGCCTATTTCCAATACTGTAGAAGGATGAATAATTTTTGACAACATGCTCAAAACTCTGCCCTGAAAATGTCCGCTCAACATACGAGGTTGCAGAATTTTTTGATAGGTTTCTTTGTTTAATTGCGCCAACAATTCCGGTTCGTCTTGAGAATGTTGGGTTACATATTGGTCTAATTCGTCGGAGAGGAAATGCATGGTTTTGTTTTTTGCAAAGTTATCTAATTATATGTCGCTGTCAAAACCTATAAAGTCATATCAAAACTGTAGTTTGTTATAGATTATAGCTACTAATTACTAATCACTAATTACTAATTACTAAATTTGCGCCATGGAAATCGAGAAAAAAGACATTCGAAGTTTGACCAAAGCCCAATTGCGCGATTTTTTTGTAGCCAATGGTGACAAAGCGTTTCGTGGCAATCAAGTTTATGAGTGGCTATGGAGTAAGGCGTCGCATAGTTTTGAAGACATGACTAATGTCTCAAAAGAAACCAGAGCGATGTTGGAAAATAACTTTGTTATCAATCATATCAAAGTCGATACCATGCAACGCAGTGAAGACGGCACAGTGAAAAACGCAGTTCGTTTGCACGATGGTCTAATCGTAGAAAGTGTTTTGATTCCCACAGAAACCAGAACTACCGCTTGTGTGTCAAGTCAAGTAGGTTGTAGCTTGGATTGTAATTTTTGCGCTACAGCACGTTTAAAAAGAATGCGAAATTTGGAACCGGGAGAAATTTACGATCAAGTGGTAGCAATTGACAGAGAAAGCCGTTTGTATTACAATCGACCGTTGTCAAATATCGTTTTTATGGGCATGGGCGAACCGTTGATGAATTATAACAATGTAATGAAAGCCATAGATATGATAACCTCTGAAGAAGGTTTAGGAATGTCGCCTAAGCGCATTACGGTTTCCACTTCAGGTGTTTCCAAAATGATAAAAAAAATGGCCGATGATGAGGTTAAATTCAAATTAGCGGTTTCCTTGCATTCGGCTATTGAAGAAACCCGAAATCACATTATGCCTTTTACCAAGAGTTTTCAGTTGCCCGAATTGAAAGAAGCTTTGCAGTATTGGTACCAAAAAACCAAAAGCAAAGTCACATACGAATATGTGGTTTGGAAAGGCATTAACGATGATAAAGCTTCTATTGATGCTTTGGTTAAGTTTTGTAAATATGTTCCTTGCAAAGTCAATTTAATCGAATATAATCCAATTGACGATGGGGAATTCCAACAAGCCTCAGATGGAGCCATTGAGAATTACATCATGGCTTTGGAACGAAATGATATCGTAGCCAAAGTGCGTCGCAGTCGTGGTAAAGATATCGATGCTGCGTGTGGTCAACTGGCTAATAAATCATAAAAAAGCGCTCTCGTAAAATACAAGAGCGCTTTTTCTTTTATAACTAAGTCAAATAAAATTTTAATTTCCTAGGGTAATGGTTGTGGTGTTTCCGTTAACCGTTAAAGTAGCTTGGTTGTCACAATCACCATTTCCGTAGTCTAAAGTGGCAGTATTGTTGGTTCCAACAGTGGTCACAACACCGCTAACAATATATGGGCAACCTGCTTCTGCTCTCAATGGCGTGATAATCGTTGAAGTCCTGCTTCCTGCGGGGAAAGTAGTGTTCCAACTTCCTGAAATTGAAAATACATTATCGGCCCAAATCATAGGTGTGTCAAATCCTTCAATCATTTCTCTAACTCTGTTTCCTTCTCTGTGATAAACATTACCATTTGGAAAAGTTACCGTCATGTCAATAGACATTGAAGCTACCGGATGAACAGTGCTTAATGTAGCCGTGCTTTGTAAACTTCTGACAATGGTTCTGTTGCCTTCAACTAAGATGTTGTTGTGGTGGAAATTAACAAAGCTATAACTGATAGTATGTGAAGGTGTGTCAAAATTGAGGCTTCCACTAACAATTATAGTTCCGTCTAAAACATTGCCATTGGGTAATGTACAATTGTCAAAAGTTATTGTTCTGGTCCAAGTAGTTGCCGTTAACTGAATGTCAACTGTTGCGCATGGAGGAAGTGCTTGTGTTTCAAATTCACTATTTTTCCCCGCGCCTGGATTGGCTTGAAGCGCATATTGATCCTCGGCAATTTTAGCCACATCTTCAGTGACCATATCAATTTTGGCACTGACTTTAGCATTGCTTAATTCAGAGGAACTACCGTTGTTATCCTCTTTGCTACAACTTAGGATGAGCATAGATAAAGTCAATCCTAATACTAGGTTTTTAATTTTCATATGGGTTAATTTTTTGATTCTAGTGTTTGAGTGAAAAATCTATAAATGGTTTAATCAAAGGCAAATATTTTTTTCAAACGATGGCTTTATTGTATCTTTGAATGCCCGATAGAACTCGGTTATTGTTTTAATGAATATTACTTCGCAAATAAAAAAGCCTATCCAAGATGAAATGGAACTTTTCGAAAAAAAGTTCTACGAATCAATGACTTCAAAAGTAGCGCTTTTAAACAGAATTACATATTATATTGTTAACCGTAAAGGAAAACAAATGCGGCCGATGTTTGTTTTTTTGGTGGCTAAAATGCTTTCTGAAAAAAGTGAAGTCAATGAAAGAACTTATCGTGGTGCTTCGGTAATCGAATTGATTCATACTGCAACTTTGGTACATGACGATGTGGTAGATGACAGCAATCGCCGCCGCGGATTTTTCTCTATCAATGCACTATGGAAAAATAAAATCGCAGTTTTAGTTGGCGATTTTTTATTGTCAAAAGGATTGTTACTATCCATAGATTACGGGGATTTTGATTTACTTCGAATTATTTCTGTTGCTGTACGCGAAATGAGTGAAGGCGAATTACTCCAAATAGAAAAAGCCCGAAGATTAGATATAGTAGAAGACGTATACTACGAAATCATCCGTAAAAAAACAGCCACTTTAATCGCTTCGTGTTGCGCATTAGGTGCCAAATCGGTTTCAGAAGATGAAGTTCAAGTTGAGGCGATGCGAAAATTCGGAGAACTCATTGGGATGGCTTTCCAAATCAAAGACGATTTATTCGATTATACCGATGACGCTATTGGCAAACCAACCGGAATAGACATTAAAGAACAAAAAATGACCTTGCCATTGATTCATGCTTTAAATAATTGTACCGATAAAGAAAAAAGTTGGTGCATCAATTCGGTTAAGAATCACAACAAAGACAAAAAACGCGTTAAAGAAGTCATCCAATTTGTTAAAGATAAAAACGGCTTGCATTATGCCGAACAAAAAATGATGCAATTTCAAGAAGAAGCACTCCAAATCCTTCAAAATTTCCCACAGTCAGAATACCGAGACGCACTTTCGCTTATGGTAAATTACGTTATTGAAAGAAAAAAATAATTTTTTTTGCAACTATTTTCTGCTGCAAAGCATTGATTTTATTGAGAATCTCTACTTTTTTATTTTAAAATTTATTTTTTTTCGGTTCACCATGCAACCATTTTTAGACGACGCTCGTCTATGCCAATAGAAACACTAACCAATAGTTTTGAAAGTAATCAACTTACATAAAGAGGAAAAAGAATTAATCGAACTGGCTATCGAAAACAATCGCCATGCGCAGCATCAGATTTATTCTAAATATGCTTCGAAAATGTTGAGTGTTTGCCGGCAGTACATTAGAGATGTTCACCAAGCCGAAGACATTATGATTACTGCTTTTATGAAAGTTTTTACCAATCTGAAAAATTTTGAGCACAAAGGCAGTTTTGAAGGTTGGATTAGAAGAATTATGGTCAACGAATGCATTTCATTTATCAGAGTGCAGAAAAAAGTTAAGTTTATTGAAGATGAAACGTATTTCGAAGAAAGGCACAATAATATTGAAAGTCAGTTTTCTGTAGAAGACATACAATTTTTAATAGACAGTTTGCCCGATGGTTACAGGATGATTTTTAATTTATATGCAATAGAAGGATTTAAGCATCATGAAATTGCAACGATGTTAAACATCAATGAAGGCACTTCTAAATCACAATTATCACACGCTCGAAAAATGTTGCAGGAACAAATTACCAAATCAAAAAATTACCACAATGGAACCGAATAAAATAGAAAAGCAATTCAGAGAAAAGTTGAATGCCAGAGAAATGCAACCATCAGCCCAAGCTTGGGACCGATTGGATGCGATGCTTTCGGTAGCCGAAGAAAAAAAAACAAGAAAACCATTTGGCTTTTTGTTTATTGCTGCCAGCATTTTGGTATTCGCAACACTTGGTTTGTTTTTGTTCAATCAAAATGGGGCAGAAATTAACACCACAAATACAGTTGTTGGAACAGAAACTAAAATCGATACAGCTCAAAATAAAACAGAAAGCATTCAATCACCAATAGTTGAGAGCCAAAAACAAAATAATGCGGTTGCTACTTCAAACGTTCAACCAGCAAACGGCAACCAACAACCGACAACAAATCACCAAGGAGTTTCAATCAATAATCAATCAACAACCCATCAAAATCAAATCATCAAAGACAAAGAAATTGTATTTCAAAACTCATCTGATGTAGCTCAAAAAGATCTGCCAAGAATTATGGAGCAGACACAAATTGTAGTCGGAAAGCAAAAAACCTCAAAATCAGATGAAAGTTTCTTAGCCGATTTAGACAAATCCGTTAAAGAATCTACCAACAAAAAATCTTCTCTAACGGTGGATGCCAAAAGTTTACTTTCTCAAGTTGACGGAGAAGTTGAATACTCATTCAGAGAAAAAATGCTCAAAAAAATAAATAAAAATTACCAAGAAGTTAAAGTGGCTTTGGCCAACAGAAATAACGAATAATCATTAATCAATTTAAATCACAATTATCATGAAGAGTTTTATTATTTATGCCTCATTGTTACTATGCCTAATGGTAAGTAAATTATCGGCTCAAGAATCTTTTGAATCAAAGGCAAGAGCGATTGCCAATAAAATTGAAAACATTACTAAAGAAGAAAAAGCGGCTTTAAAAGCGGAACTAGAATCTGTAAACAAAGAATTAGAAGCCGGAACAATTACCAAAGAGCAAGCGGATAACAAAAAAATCAAGTTAGCAGAAACACGTTCTAAAAACATTGAAACAAGAGTAGGGCAGGCGCAAGAAGAACTCAAAGATTTGGTGCAAAATAAAGTAGATGGAAAGATTGAAAGTTCCGATAGCATTGAGGTAAAAGGCAAGAAATATAAAATAACTTTTACAACAATAGATAGTACTTATATTGATGTCAAAGGGATTAAGAGAAATTATATTCGAAAGAAAACAATCAAGGGAGAAAGAAGAACCACTTCACAATTTGTTTTTGCAGCCGGTGTAAATAATTTAGTTACTGATGGCAGTGTGGCCAATTCAGACTACAGATATTGGGGATCACACTTTTATGAATGGGGTTTTACTTCAAATACTCGACTGTTCAAAAACGATAATTTATTACACTTGAAATACGGAATGTCAGTAATGTATAATAATTTGCGCCCTACGGATAATCGCTTATTCGTTGTTGACGGAAACCAAACCAATTTGGAAACCAGCTCGGTGAATTTGAAAGATTCGCGTTTTAGAAATGTTTATTTAACCGTGCCGATGCACTTAGAATTTGATTTTACCAAATCAAAAGATAAAGACGGTAAGAAAATATTCAGATCCCATGAAAGTGTTCGTTTCGGAATTGGTGGTTACGCCGGAATCAGAGTAAAATCGAAACAAAAATTGTGTTACGAATTAGATGGAAATGATGTTTCTATCAAAGAAAAAGGAAGTTTTAATGCCAATGATTTCATCTACGGTGTGAGTACTTACATTGGATACAAAGAAACCAGTCTTTATTTAAAATACGACTTGAATCCGTTGTTCAAAGACAACGCCATCAAACAAAACAACATATCGCTTGGGGTTCGTTTCGACTTCAATTAGAAAAATGGGTTAGGTTAGTTATACTTCGAAAAGATGTTTCAGTAATGGGACATCTTTTTTTTATTTTAAATTTTAAATTTTAAATTCTGAATGTGTAAATTTACCCTCTTTGATTTCTTTTTTAAGATTTCTAACAATCTAACAATCTAACAATCTAACAATCTATTTTGATTACCCGCGAAACCATAGATAAAGTATTTGAAACCGCACGCGTGGAAGAGGTCATAGGTGACTTTGTTCAGCTCAAACGTGCCGGAAGTAATTACAAAGGCTTAAGTCCGTTTTCGGATGAGCGCTCACCTTCGTTTATGGTGTCACCGGTAAAGCAAATCTGGAAAGATTTTAGTTCGGGAAAAGGCGGAAGTGTCGTGACTTTCCTCATGGAACACGAGCATTTCACTTATCCGGAAGCCATTCGTTTTTTGGCCAACAAATACAATATTGAAATTGAAGAGACCGAAGTTTCTCAAGAAGATAAAATCGAAGCCAATGAAAAAGAGAGCTTGTATCTGGTCTCTGAATTTGCCAAAAGTTATTTTCACGACACACTTTTAAATACAGAAGAAGGCAAAGCGATTGGGTTGTCTTATTTTAAAGAAAGAGGTTTTACCAATGAAACGATTGCCAAATTTGGGTTAGGTTATTCTCCTGAATCTTGGGATGCGTTTACCAAAGAAGCTTTAGGGAAAGGTTACCAATTAGAATTCTTAGACAAAGTTGGATTGACCATTACCAGAGAAGACGGGAAACATTTTGACCGTTTCAAAGGCAGAGTGATGTTTCCAATACAAAGTTTGTCCGGAAGAAATTTAGGTTTCGGCGGAAGAATTTTGACCAATGATAAAAAAGCGGCCAAATACCTTAATTCGCCCGAAAGCGATATTTACCATAAAAGTAAAGTTTTGTATGGAATTTTTCATGCCAAACAATCCATAGCCAAGCAAAACAACTGTTATTTAGTCGAAGGGTATACCGATGTGATTCAGTTACATCAGGCCGGAATTGAAAATGTAGTAGCTTCTTCGGGAACAGCGTTAACGCCCGATCAAATCCGATTGATTAATCGATTGACCAAAAATATTACGGTGCTTTTTGACGGTGATGCTGCAGGATTACGTGCTTCTGTTCGCGGAATCGATTTGATTTTGGAAGAAGGCATGAACGTTAAAGTTTGTACTTTCCCTGACGGTGATGATCCGGATAGTTTTGCCCGAAAGAATTCTTATGAGGATTTGGTAAATTATTTAGAAAACAACGCCAAAGATTTTATTCAGTTTAAAGCCTCGCTTTTGATGAATGAAGCCAATAACGATCCCATCAAGAAAGCCGATTTGATTCGCGATATGGTGGTGAGTATTTCCAAAATTCCGGACCGAATCAAACGTGAAATCTATATCCAGGAAACTGCCCGAATTATGGATATTTCTGAACAAGTATTGTTGAATACTTTGGCGCAATTGGTTCAGAAAGACATTACGGAAGCAGGGAAAAAACTCAAAACCGAGCAAAAAGCTTTTGAAGTAGTTAAGAATGAACCTCAAATAGCCCAGGAAAAAGTCAATATCGTTTATGATTTAGAACGCAAGATTTTAGAAATGCTTTTGCTTTACGGATCATTAGAGGCTGACTTTGAGGATTATATTTTAAAAGCCAACGAAGAAGGTGAAACGTATGAAGAAAAAGAAATCAATTCTGTTAAGGTTTTTCAAAGAATCTATTTAAGCTTACAGGAGGATGAAGTTGAGTTGGCCAATCCAATATTTCAAGAGATTTACACAGACTTGATTAGTTATTATAACCAAAATGAAGAGTTCAATGTTGAGCATTATTTAATGCAATTGTCTCCCGAACATTCACAAATGGTCACGGATATTTTGATGTCGGAAGAAAAGGAATTGCTTCACAACTGGGAGACCAAACATATTTACGTGAAAACCAAAACGCAAAATGTGAGTCAATATGTTTCCGAAACAATTATTTCATTGCGAGAATATTTGATCAACAAATTGATTTTAGATTTGATGACTAGTTTTAATAGTGAGGGAGAAAAAGATTTGGAAGACATTAAATCTATGATCAACGATTACAACAAACTTAAAGTCAGTTTGACTAATAAAATTGGAAGAATACGCTCAACATATCTATAAAAAAACCCTCGAAATTTTCGAGGGTTTTTAATTTTAAACGATTTCTAAAGTTTTGGCTTTATTAACAAGGTCAACCAAGTTAGTAACGTTTAGTTTCGTAAGTAAACGAAGTTTATACGTACTAATGGTTTTTTCATTAAGGGCTAAAATCTTGGCGATTTCATTGTTTTTCTTACCATCACTCAGGAAACGCAACACCTCGATTTCTCTGTTCGAAAGTTTTCGATACAAACGCTCTGATTTGTTCTGTTTCGCTATTAAAGCTAAGTTTCTCTTGATTTCTTCATTTAGTATAATCTGTCCTTGGTGAACTTTGACAATGGTTATACCTAAATTTTCAAGCTTTGAGGTCTTATGAACATAACCGGCACATCCTGCTTTGATAGCATTTGGTGCGTATATGTGTTCAGACAAACTACTGAAGACGATAACTTTAGTTTTTGGAAAGTTTCTGATGATTGACTTGACCTCATAAATACTTTTAAGTCCTTCAAGCTCTAAATCGATGATTAAGACGTCAATTTCTTTGTTTCTCAAGGCATCGGGAACCATAAAAAAATTTCCTACATTGGATACAATGCTAATTTCAGGATGATCCTTAAAATAAGCCTTCATTCCAAAGTGTACAACCGGGAAGTTATCCGCAATACATACATTTATCATAATTGTGGTATTTGATAAAAAATTAATAGAAATTTACTGTAAAGTTAAAAAATTATATTGAAAATATGTTAACATACTAGGTATTATTTTAAAAAAGTTGGGATTATACATACAGGAATTGAGGTCATTTTGTGCTGATTTATTGTATTTAACTTCTTATAAATCTCAAAAACTTCTTTTTTTCTTCCTAAAAAATCATCACTTTTTTTATTGTTTTCCGCTTCAGTCATTGCCCATTCTAATTCATCATAACTGGCACCCAATTGATCCTCATCTGTTCTTGAATCTCCAAATAATCCATCAGTCGGCGCTGCATTTTGTATCGATTTTGGAATCTCTAAATATTCACCCAAAGCATACACATCACTTTTCATTAAATCAGCAATCGGACTTAAGTCAACACCACCATCGCCATATTTGGTATAAAAACCCACCCCAAAATCTTCTACTTTATTTCCTGTTCCTGCAACAAGCAAACCATGAATTCCGGCAAAATAATACAATGTCGACATTCGCAATCTGGCTCTGGTATTGGCCAAAGACAAATTCAATTTAGCCTCATCTTCTGCACTCGGAACTGCTTGCTTAAAAGTTTCAAAAACACCGGTCAAATCTGCCTCCGCATTTTGAACATTGGGAAAGCGTTTTTTCAATTGTTCGATATGTTCTCTTCCTCGGCTCACCTGACTTGGGTCTTGATGAATCGGCATCTCAACACATAAGGTCGTTAGGCCTGTTTGTGCACACAAGGTTGAGGTTACCGCTGAATCAACACCTCCAGATATCCCAATCACAAAACCATTAACTTTTGCTTTTGTAGCGTATTCCTTTAACCATGTAACAATATAGGTGTTGGTTTCCCCTACTTTAATATTACTTTTTTTAGCCATTTTTTTATGAAAGTTTTTAGAAACGGAAATGTATATTTGCAAATGTAAAAAAAGCACAAACTTTTCAATCCCGTTTTGTCATATAAATTCTCTATAATGAAAAAGTATTTTGCAATATTAACGTTGGTTTTTCTCTTGGCTTCTTGTGATAAGAAATCCAAAGTGGAAAAGGCTGTTGAAGAGATTCCGGTTACCTTACAAGTGGATAGATTTGATCAGGCTTTTTTTGAGGCAACATCCAAAGATTTGACTAATCTTAAAGCTGAATATCCTTTCTTCTTTCCGGAAGGTGTTTCAGATCAGGTTTGGATTGATAAAATGCAACACAAAGATTGGCGTGAGTTGTATAATGAAGTTCAAAAAAAATACCCTGATTTCAACAAGCAAACCGCCGAGATTGAAGACTTATTCAAACATTTAAAATACTATTTCCCGGAGACAGTTTTGCCCAAAGTATATACTGTAATCGGCGAAATGGATTATACAAGTAAAGCTATTTATGCCAATGATAAATTTATTATTGCCTTGGAATTATACCTTGGCAAAGAAGTTAAGTTTTATACGTTTCCCGAATATTTGAGACAAAATTTTGAAGAGCGACAAATGATGCCCGATATAGTGACGAGTTATGCGCTCAGGAGAATTCCTCCACCAAATGACAAAACATTATTGGCTGAAATGATTTATTTCGGTAAAGAACTTTATTTAAAAGATTTGGTTCTTCCCAACCATACCGATGCGGAAAAAATAGGCTATTCGCCAGAACAAAATGTTTGGTGTCAAGAGAATGAAAGTTATATTTGGCGCTTTTTTATAGAAGAAAATTTACTCTTTAGTTCTGATTCTAAATTGGCGAACCGCTTTATCAATGTGGCGCCGTTTTCTAAATTCTATCTTGAAATTGACAATGAGTCACCGGGAAGAGTCGGGCAATGGATTGGGTGGCAAATTGTACGTTCGTTTATGGAAAACAACGAAGTGAGCTTGCAGGATTTGCTGAAAATGGAGGCCAAACAAATTTTTGAAAAATCAAAATACAAACCTAAAAAGAATGAGTAAAACCATTAAATCTGAAATAAAATTCAACGTTGAATTAGATGAAAACCGAATTCCGGAAAAACTAACTTGGACAGCCCAAGATGGCGGAGTAGAACAAGAAGAGGCCAAAGCGATGATGCTTTCCATTTGGGACAGCAAAGCCCAAGAAACACTACGCATTGATTTGTGGACCAAAGACATGCCGGTAGACGAAATGAAATTGTTCTTTCACCAAACCTTAGTGGCGATGGCAGATACTTTTCAACGTGCGACTGCAGATGAAAAAATGGCAGATACCATGAAAGATTTTTGTGATTATTTTGCCGAGAAATTGGAGTTAAACAAATAAAAAAAGCGGTTTAAAACCGTTTTTTTTGTTATTATAGATTGCCACTTTTAAACATTTCCTCATTCACACCATCAATAAAGTCAAGCACTTTATCACGTCCGGTGGCTTCTAACGCTGAGGTCACAAAGTGTTGTGGCATTTCTTCCCAGTTATTAGCTAAAAGTGCTTTTCGGTAAGCAGCAATATGAGAGTCAATTTTGGTTTTACTGATTTTATCGGCTTTGGTAAAAATGATGCAAAACGGCACTTCAATTTCACCCAAATAAGAAATAAATTCCAAATCGATTTTTTGTGCTTCCAATCGAATGTCAATTAAAACAAAGGCGCAAACTAATTGTTCTCTTTTTTCAAAATAATCGGTGATAAACTCCTGGAAAACTTCTTTTGTTTTCTTGGAAACACGAGCATAACCATAACCCGGTAAATCAACCAAAAACCAATTCAAATTGATTTTAAAATGATTGATTAACTGAGTTTTTCCTGGTTTACCCGAGGTTTTGGCCAAATTTTTATGGTTGGTCAACATGTTAATCAAAGATGATTTTCCCACATTGGAACGACCAATAAATGCATACTCCGGCAAAGGATCTTTTGGGCATTTACTCACGTCTGAGTTGCTGATGATAAATTCGGCATTGGTAATTTTCATGGTAGTATTAAAATAAAAAAGTCCGAAAAGGACTTTTTGTTTATAAATGAACTTCTTTTAACCATTCGTGTAATAATCGGTTGAATTCATCCGGATGTTCCATCATAGCGGCATGACCACATTTGTCAATCCAATACAATTCTGAATTAGGCATTAATTTGTGAAATTCTTCTGCTACATCTGGTGGTGTAACTTGGTCATTTTTGCCCCAAATAATACAAGTTTTTACATGCATTTTGGGTAAATCTTTGGCCATATTATGGCGAATAGCACTTTTGGCAATCGTCAAGGTTTTAATCACTTTGATGCGGTCGTTCACTACAGCAAAGACTTCATCAACGATTTCTTTAGAAGCTACTTTCGGATCATAAAAAACTGCTTCAGCTTTCTTTTTGATGTATTCGTAATCACCGCGTTTTGGGTAACTGTCACCCATAGCACTTTCATAAAGACCTGAACTTCCGGTAATAACTAATCCGGCTACTTTTTCAGGATACATTTTAGAATGGTACAAAGCAATGTGTCCGCCAAGTGAATTTCCCAAAAGAATCACACGGTCAAATCCTTTGAAGGTGATAAAGTCCTTTACGTATTTGGCGAAAGCTTTAACATTGGTCTTTAAAATGTTTTGGCTATAAATAGGCAATTCAGGAATGACCACTTTATAGCCTAGAGAAGAAAAATAATTGGCCACTCCGTTAAAGTTACTCAATCCGCCCATCAATCCATGTAAAACAACAATTGGCGTGCCTTCTCCAGCTTCGAAATAGGAATATCTGCCTTCTTTTTTAAAATTTCCTTCCATGTAATTTTTTTGACTTTTTACCTCGGCAACAAATATATGATTTTAAAGATAAAAATTCGGTTATGAATCGAATATTTACTACAGAAATAGGGTTTTTCGTTAATAATTTTTCAAATAACCCAGTTGTCATTTTTTAAAATTAATTCAATTGTTTTCTGACTAATAAAATCCAATTTATGCAACAAAATAGCTTAAAATGAGTTTTTTGTGCTTTTTTTTCAACCAAATCTAAATTCATTAAACATTCGTTAACGATTCGGAAAAGTGAATTTTATTGGGTTTTTATCCAAAATTGGAATGAAGTGGTAAAACTTATCAACAAAGTGGTATTTTGTGGTAAATTGTGGTAATAATTTTTATATTTTTGCTGATAACCAAAATAAACAGCAATTGAACTCCATAATCGGAACATACGAATGCAAAGTTGACGCCAAAGGAAGACTCATGATTCCTTCGGCTTTAAAGAAGCAACTGGCTAATTCTCTTCAAGATGGCTTCGTCTTGAAGCGTTCTGTGTTTCAGCCATGCTTGGAATTGTATCCAATGACTGAATGGAATTTGATGATGCAAAAAATCAACAAACTCAACCGATTTGTAAAGAAAAATAACGACTTCATCCGTCGTTTTACAGCCGGTGTGAAAGTGGTTGAAGTTGATGATTTGGGACGATTGTTAATTCCGAAAGATTTAGTAGCGTTTGGTCAGATTTCAAAAGATATTGTGCTTTCATCTGCAGTAAACATCGTTGAAATTTGGGATAAAGATTTATATGAAAAAGCGATAGCCGGAGATGATGTCGACTTTGCTGATTTAGCCGAAGAGGTAATGGGAAATACAAATGAGGATGGAGATGGAATATCATAATCCGGTTTTACTAAAAGAAACTGTTGATGGTTTGAACATCAAACCTGAGGGGATTTATGTTGATGTGACTTTTGGTGGTGGCGGACATTCAAGAGAAATTTTAAGCCGATTAGGGCCAAACGGTAGACTGTTCGGATTTGACCAAGATGAAGATGCTTGGGCCAATGCATTGCCGGATGAAAGATTTACTTTGATTCAAGAGAATTTCAGATATATCAAACGTTTTTTGAGGTTTCACGGTGTGAAAAGTGTGGATGGAATATTGGCTGATTTGGGTGTTTCTTCTCATCAATTTGACGTTCCTGAAAGAGGTTTTTCTACACGTTTTGATGCCGATTTGGATATGAGAATGAGCAAACGAAACGAACTCGATGCGCACAAAGTGATTAATGAATATGATGACGCCAATTTGAAAAGAGTGTTTTTGGATTATGGAGAATTAAAAGCCGCACCTGCCATCGCTAGAACTATCATTGAAGCCAGAGAAAAGAAAACGATTAATACCACTGATGAGTTAAAAATGGTTTTGGCCAAATTTTTACCCGATCAGTTCAAAAATAAAATCTTGGCCCAAATCTATCAAGCCATTAGAATTGAGGTCAACCAAGAAATGGAAGTGCTCAAAGAGTTTTTAGAACAATCGCTCGAAATATTAAAGCCAGAAGGAAGATTAAGTGTGATTTCGTATCACTCTCTAGAGGATCGATTGGTAAAGCGTTTCATGAAAAACGGACTTTTTGAAGGTGAGCCTGAACGTGATTTCTTCGGAAACTTTTCGGTGCCATTTAAAAGTATTGAAAAGTTAATTGTTCCTACAGACGAAGAAATAAAAGTAAACAACAGGGCTAGAAGCGCAAAGTTGAGAGTAGCAGAAAAGAAATAAGAAATGAAAAAAGGAGTTTACGGCATATTAAAAGCTCGATTTTTAGTCAATGAAGATGCTACCAAAAACTGGCGATTCATAGT
>JBDLVY010000149.1:0-22090 GCA_039804545.1 Bacteroidota bacterium
GTTTGGTACAACGATTTGATTTCCTGAGCCGAAAGCTTGGAAAAACAGAGGAAAACCAACATTAAAAGTCCTTTTTTCAGCATACATAATTATAAACGTAAAAAAGCGGTTTTGTATATAATTAACCGTCGCAGTTTACTCCTTTGTTACCACTTGCATGGTTTCTCTTGAAATCTGTTTCAGCAATACCGTTTTGTCTTTTTCGACCATTTCGGCGGCTTCTTTGGTAAAGTGGCGAATGGTGTATAAAGACACATTTTCGTTGTAAGACACTTTAAATTTTTTGGCCAAAATATTTTTTAGGTCATTGAAATTGCCGAATTTATCTTCAACACAAACAGAAAAACTAATCGCCGAGTTTTGAATCAAACTCACTTTCATTTTGTATTGGTGAAACAAAGCAAAAATTTCGCTGATGTTTTCTTCCATAATAAAAGAAAAATCGATAGACGATAACGAAATCAACAACTGGCCTCTTTTGACAATATAACAAGGCGTTTGCGGCTCTAAATCTTTTCCTTTAGAAACGCTTGTTCCCGGCAATAGCGGATTGATAAACGATTTTACATGCAACGGAATTTCTTTTTTCTGAAGCGGTTGCAAGGTTTTCGGATGAATAACCGTTGCGCCGTAAAACGCTAACTCGATAGCTTCGCGATAGGAAATTTGGTTTAACAAAATCGCGTTTTCAAAGTATCTTGGGTCGGCATTCATCACACCCGGAACGTCTTTCCAAATGGTTACGCTTTCAGCATTTAAACAATAAGCAAAAATGGCCGCGGTATAATCGGAACCTTCTCGACCTAAAGTGGTAGTGAAATTATTCTCATCAGAACCCAAAAATCCTTGGGTGATGTTTAATGCTTTTTTCTTAACACCTTTGGAAATAAACTGTTGGGTTTTTTCCCAATCTACATTGGCATCACGGTAAGTATTGTCGGTTTTGATGAAATTTCTAACGTCAATCCAGTTGTTTTTCAAACCGGCTTGGGCAAAATAATGACTGACAATCGTAGTCGAAATGATTTCCCCGTAACTCACCACTTGGTCATACACGAAGTTGTAATTTGGCGATTTATTGCTTCGGATAAAATATTCTAAATCGGCAAAATGACTGTTCACCGCAAAATACACATCGTGTTCTTCGTCTTCGAATAAATCCATCAAAATTTGGTAGTGGTACTTCTTAACTTCTTGTAGCGAAGAATGCAATTCATTCGATTTTTCAAAGTAATTCTTTATTACTAGTTCTAAAGCATTGGTGGTTTTTCCCATCGCGGAAATCACTAAAAGTGTGTCTTCATGACCTACTTTTTCCAAAACACTAAATACATTTTTAATTCCATCGGCATCTTTTACCGAGGCACCACCAAATTTGAAAATTCTCATTATAACTTACTTAAAAATTCATTTATTCCTTGCTCGTCCATTTGGGCCACACGCCAATCATCTAAAATTCTTGCGCCCGATTTGAGGTAAAAATCAATGGCCGGCGTATTCCAATCCAAGACATTCCATTCTATTCTTCTAACACCATCGGTTTTTCCTTGCTCTATTATTTTGGAATATAGGGCAAAGCCCAAACCGGAACCGCGCATTTTTTCTTTGACAATTAAATCTTCCAAATGAATGGTTTTGCCTTTCCATGTCGAGTAGCGATAATAATACAAGGCAGTTCCAACTACCTCACCATCAACCTCCGCCACAAAAGTATAGAATAATGGATGGTCACCAAAACCATCGCGTTCTAAATCGGCAACCGTTATGACAACCGCCTCAGGTTCTTTTTCAAAAACGGCCAATTCCCGAATGAGTTCAAGAACGGCTTTCATGTCTTTTTTTTCTCCTTTTCGGATGTTCATTTGGATCAGATTTTAAGCAAAAATACAATTTATAATTTCTTATCGAAATAGATTTTTTCTTTGGCAAATTTAGCGATATTTGCAGCCACAACTACAACGATTTCGTAATGGAAGAACGCAACAAAACCTTAGGTGAATTTATCATCGAAAAACAAGAAGAATTTAAGTATTCCTCTGGAGAATTATCCCGAATTATCAATTCCATCCGATTGGCCGCCAAAGTAGTCAATTACAAGGTAAACAAAGCCGGTTTGGTGGACATCGTCGGTGCGGCCGGAGACCAAAATATTCAGGGTGAAGACCAACAAAAACTGGATGTCTACGCCAATGATGTTTTTATCCAAACCCTAATCAACCGAGAAATTGTTTGCGGCATTGCATCAGAAGAAAATGATCAT
The DNA here is from genome assembly GCA_039804545.1 of Bacteroidota bacterium. GTDB lineage: Bacteria > Bacteroidota > Bacteroidia > Flavobacteriales > Flavobacteriaceae > Flavobacterium. The sequence goes on from JBDLVY010000149.1 coordinate 2,261, forward strand.
TTCATCACCGTAGCCGGTTCCGATAAAACGCACAGCAATAAATATGTCGTTTTGATGGATCCGTTGGACGGTTCTTCTAATATTGATGTGAATGTTTCTGTGGGAACTATTTTTTCGGTATACCGAAGAGTAACACCGGTTGGCACGCCGGTAACTTCAGCCGATTTTTTACAACCGGGAACACAACAAGTCGCAGCCGGATATGTAATATATGGCACCTCAACCATGTTGGTTTATACCACAGGTCATGGTGTAAATGGCTTTACTTTAAATCCAGCGATTGGAACGTTTTATTTGTCGCACCCAAACATGCAGTTTTCTAAAGACGGTACTATTTATTCCATTAACGAAGGCAATTATGTGCATTTCCCACAAGGCGTAAAAGATTATATCAAATATTGTCAGTTAGAAGAAGGCGATAGGCCTTATACTTCGCGCTATATAGGAAGTTTGGTTTCCGACATTCACCGCAATATGATTAAAGGCGGGATTTATATTTATCCAACCAGTTCGAAATCGCCTAACGGAAAATTGCGTTTGCTATACGAATGTAATCCTATGGCATTCATCGCGGAACAAGCCGGTGGAAAAGCTTCTGACGGTTTTGGCAGAATTCTGGAAATCAGCCCAACAGAATTACACCAACGTGTACCGTTCTTCTGTGGAAGTTATAATATGGTAGAAAAAGCGGAGGAGTTTATGGGTAAATATGCCTAAGACAACAAAAAAATAAAAAAGGCAGAAATGATTTATTTCTGCCTTTTTATATTAAAGTTGACTTTAGGCTATTGCTTTTTTACTTATTCATATGTGTCATTTCATATACAAATGTATCTGAATCCACATTTATCACCAATAATGACAGTGCTTTGTCAACAATGTAAGGCACATTTCCTGGAGTAAATCCTAAAGCCAAAGCAAACTTGGTTAAAATTTCTTTTTGTTTCGGACCAAGAACGTGGTCTGCATAAACCATACGCGACAAATCATACAAACGCTCTAATCTTTGAACGTGTAAATAGGGCGGATTGATTGGGTATTTTAAAGGATTTTCTAAAATCTCTTCGTATTCTGCTGCGGATATTTCTAAGCGAATAGCCAGTTTGTCCAAAAACTCTTTTTCTTCTTGACTCATATCGCCATCAGCAGTGGCAACACGAACAATAGCCGAAAAATGTCCTTTATTTCTGCTTTTAAACTCGCTATCAAATAAATCTGAAATTGACATAATTTTATGGGTTTTAATACTGCAAATATAAGCCAATTTCCTTTTTTGAAAAACCAATTTTGAAAATGTTTTTCATCGATTTTAGGTTTTATTTTTAGGGCTCAATAAAAATAAATTGTAAATTTACGTTCCAATCAACCAAAACTACGATGTCAGATTTCTGGATATACTTCAATCTCGGATTAAAACATGTACTTGATATTTTTGCCTACGACCATGTTTTATTTCTTTTAGCCTTAACCGTTCCTTACGAATTCAAATCGTGGAAAAGAATTTTAATACTCGTTTCACTTTTCACTTTAGGCCATACTTTAGCGCTGTTTCTTTCGGTTTTTAATGTCATCACCATCAAATCGAATATAGTCGAGTTCTTAATCCCAATTACCATTTTAATTGCCGCTTTGTACAACATTATCGTTTCAGGCAAATCAAGCAAAAAAGACAGCATTACTTTCATCGGCATTGTGACCGTTTTCTTCGGAGTTATTCACGGCTTGGGCTTTTCGAATTATTTCAACAGCATACTTTCGGGAAAACCAACCGACAAATTATTGCCGCTTTTCGAATTCGCTCTTGGCATTGAAGTTGCTCAAATCATCGTCGTATTGGCTGCTTTACTTTTGGCTTACGTAGTTCAAACACTCTTGAAATTCTCCAAACGCGACTGGATTCTAATCATTTCAGCCTTTATCGTCGGCGTGGTGATTCCGATGATTTTACAAAGTGAAATTTGGGTTAAATAATTGTTTAAAAGCGAAAGGTTTGGGTATATTTGCTATCCATATTCCTGCTGTCTGTTACAATTTTTTATTAGCCTTTCACTAACGTTTCAGGCCAATAAAAAGATTTTCACTTCCATCAGGGCTAAAAGAAAAACCATTTGATTTTCTGTTATGAAAGAAGCCAAACAAAAAAAATACGACGTTGCCTACCTCAGAATTGCGGCCGAATGGAGCAAACTGTCTTATTGCAAACGCAAACAAGTCGGCGCCATCATTGTACGCGATAAAATGATCATTTCCGACGGTTACAACGGAACGCCATCCGGATTTGAAAACTGCTGCGAAGATGACGAAGGATTAACCAAATGGTACGTTTTACACGCCGAGGCCAACGCTATTTCAAAAGTAGCGCGTTCTACCCAGACTTGTGAAAACGCCACTTTATACATTACACTTTCACCTTGTAAAGAATGCAGCAAACTCATCCACCAATCGGGCATTAAACGCGTCGTTTTTAAAAACGGCTACCGCGATGAATCGGGTTTAGACTTCTTGAGAAAAGCCGGAATTGAAGTGACACAAATCGAAAATTTAGAGTAATACATCATCATTCGCCCAATGAAATCAAAGGAAAAATACTTGCCTTTATTACTGTTCTCTTGCGTAGCCATGGGAATTGTCATTGGCGGAATGCTCAATTTTCCGAAGCGAACCCTTTCCAAACAAAACGCCAGCAAAGCCAAAATCGAAAAACTGATTGACTTTATCAACGAAGAATATGTAGACGATGTCAATTCGGATTCGATTGTTGATTTGACCGTGAACAGCATTTTGGCCAATCTTGATCCGCATTCGGTTTATATTCCGCCAAGCGAACAATCTTCTGAAGCCGAATTGATGAAAGGTGATTTTGTGGGCATCGGGGTAAATTTTTACATGTTCAACGACACCGTAACCATCGTGAAACCTCTAGAAAACGGTCCGGCCGAAAAAGCTGGTATCTTAGCTGGTGACCGAATATTATTCGCCGATAAAGACAAACTTTTCGGTCGAAAATTACCCACCGATAGTTTATATAACAAATTAAAAGGCGAAGAAGGATCGAGTGTTTTATTGACCATTTACCGAAAAAGCTCCCATAAAAAACTAAAAATCAAAGTGGTTCGCGATGTGATTCCGATAAAAAGTGTAGATGCTTATTTGAAACTAAACGCCACAACGGGTTACATCAAAATTAATCGCTTTGCCGAAAGCACTTATGACGAGTTCAGAGTAGGCTTGGAGCAATTGAAAAAACAAGGCATGAAAACTTTAGTCATTGACTTGCGCGACAATGGTGGTGGTTATTTGGAAAAAGCGGTTGAAATTGCAGATGAATTATTAAAAGACAAAGAACTCATCGTTTTCACCAAAAACAGGAAAGGAGAAGTCAACAAAACTTTTGCCACCGAAGAAGGTGTTTTTGAAACCGGAAGAGTCTATGTTTTAATCGATGAAAACTCGGCTTCAGCAAGCGAAATTTTAGCCGGAGCTATTCAGGATAATGATAGAGGAACTATAGTTGGCAGACGTTCGTTTGGGAAAGGTTTAGTACAACGCGAAATGGATTTTGAGGACGGTTCAGCCGTTCGTTTAACCACTTCCAGATATTATACGCCAAGCGGTCGCTCCATTCAAAAACCTTATGTAAAAGGCCAAAGTGAAGAATACAGTCACGACTATGAAGCCCGATTTGAAAACGGGGAATTGTACGCCAAAAACAAAATCAAAGTGGCTGATTCTTTAAAATTCAAAACCAAAAAAGGCAGAATTGTATATGGCGGTGGCGGCATCGTTCCCGATGTTTTTGTACCTTTGGAAGTCAAAAAAGGGGAGGAAAGTGTCGCTTATATTTTAAGTTCAGGTTTGGTGAGTCATTTTGTTTTTGAACAATTAGACAAAAATCGTGACTCGTTTAAAGGCGTAAAATTTGATGCTTTTTTGACCAAAATGCTACAAGACAATACCACGGTTTCTAAATTTGAAAGCTACTTAAAAGACGCCGGTTTAGAAATGTCGTTGGCGAATAACAAACCTTTGGTGAAAAAATTCTTAACGGCAGAATATGCCCGACAACTTTTTGGCGAAGACCAATACTATCAAATCATTTTAAAAGATGATGCGATGTTGAAAGCTATTTTGAAGTAAGTTTTACTTTCTGATGCTGTCGTGCACTTGAACATGAACTCCACCATTCCACAACGTTAAAATATCGGTTGCCACTGCGGCACCACTTCCGGCGGCTATTGACAATTGACTGCGCCAACCGGCTAAAGTTCCGGTAACGTAGATGCCTTCGGTAACTTTATGGTCGGTATTTTTGAGTTGGATTCGATTTTTCTCCGGAATGACTTTTTGATGTGGTATTACAAATTCTGCTAAGCCTTCAATGGTGAAAGGATTTGCGGCGCCAATTCCGATAACAACCATCTTGGTTTGATAAGAATTTTTATTGGTAATGACGGTAAAATTTTCGGCTTTGCCTTCAATCTTAATGACTTTTTCGCCTAAAATTTGGTCAATGTGTGGGTACAATTGGTTTAAATGGACTATGCTTTCTGTTAGCAATTCGGCGCCTAATTTCCCTGCCGGAATTCCGTAAGCGTTATTAAAAAGCGCATCCTGTAATGAAGAAGCTTTTTGATGTGTGATGATGCCAATTTTTTTATCGGTAACGAAAGATTTATTTTGGGCAGAGCCTAAAATCAAAGCACAAGACATGCCCGAAACACCACCGCCAATAATCAAAACATCATACATAAGGTCAGCAATTACAAATATTTCAAAAGTCAAATCTTACGGTACAAACATTGAATTTTGCCCTTTTGGATATGGTATTTTAAAAAGGTTAGTTTTTTAGTTTGTCTTCAATTTTCTTTGACATTCTAAAAATCAAAAGAATTAAGACCGCACAAAATGAAGCGACTATACCAATTAAAGCCACCATACTGTCGCCTTCAAAAGGATTATTAAAATCGAGTAAATAAATATTTACCAAAATCAGTGCAACGGCAATAAACAATAGTATGTTGGTGAAAATTTTCATGTCAATAATTTATGGGGCAAAAATACTAATTTTTGAGTTTATGCAAATAGTCCTTTAACATTAGCCGCAAATAATTTAACAGCAATTGCCAATAAAACTACTCCAAAAACTTTTCGGATGATACTTAATCCATTTTTACTGAGCATTCTTTCAATTTTTGAAGATGATTTAAGTACCGCATAAACCAAAATAATGTTCAACAAAATGGCAATGATAATATTTATCGATTGGAATTCGGCACGCAAGGACAACAAAGTAGTCATCGTTCCGGCGCCGGCAATCAAAGGAAAAGCTATTGGGACAATAGAAGCCGAAGTCGCTGCTTCATCGCGATACAATCGGATTCCTAGTATCATTTCGAGGGCTAAAAAAAACAAGACAAACGAACCGGCTACAGCAAAAGAATTCACATCTATACCAATTAATTTCAGGATTTCTTCTCCCACAAAAAGAAAGGCAATCATGATCCCGGCAGAAACCAAAGAGGCTTTTTCTGATTGAATATGACCAAATTTTGTTCTCAAATCAATAATCACCGGAATGCTTCCCACGATGTCAATCACTGCAAAAAGTACCATAGTCGCTGTTGCAATTTCTCTGAAATCTAAATACATGACGTTTATTTTTTGCAAAATTAGGTTTTTAATACTTCACTTAAGCCAATTTCATTTGTACTTTTGCAATCTTAAAATCAGAACATGTTTCAATTAGGAAAAACCATCGTATCGGAAGACATCCTCGAAAAAGATTTTGTGTGCAACCTTTCGGCCTGTCATGGTGCGTGCTGTGTGGATGGTGATGCCGGCGCGCCTTTGAGTAAAGAAGAGACTCAAATCCTGGAAGAAATCTATCCGAAAGTAAAACCTTTTCTGCGAAAAGAAGGGATTGAAGCCATCGAAAAACTTGGGACATGGGTTGTGGGCACCGACCAAGATTTGGAAACGCCTTTAATTGACAATAAAGATTGTGCTTATGTTATTTTTGATGGAAAGACAGCACTTTGTGGTATTGAACAAGCTTATAACCAAGGCATCATCAGTTGGAAAAAACCGGTTTCCTGTCATTTGTATCCGATAAGAGTTAAAGATTTCTCCGAATTTGCTGCTGTCAATTATGACCGTTGGGATATTTGCAGTGATGCGTGTACGTTAGGAAAAGAACTTCAAGTTCCGGTTTATAAATTCGTGAAAGAAGCTTTGATTCGGAAATTTGGTGAAGATTGGTATGCTGAGTTAGAAAAAGTTGCTGAAGATTTGAAAGATGGAAAGTAAAATAAAAAAAGCCGAAACATTCTGTTTCGGCTTTTTTGTGGAGAAGATGGGGCTCGAACCCACGACCTCTTGACTGCCAGTCAAGCACTCTAGCCAACTGAGCTACATCCCCAAAATTATAGGGAGCAAATATAATTATTTTGTAGTTATTTGTATAAAATTTATCAAAAATAAATTTATTATAATTTCTCTATTTTTTTTGTTAAATTGCAAAACTTTTAAAGCCTTTAAACTAAACAACTACAATCATTTATGAAAAAAACTACTCTTCTTTTGACATTTCTTTTAATGTCTGTTATTTCAGAAGCACAAATTATAGCTTCACAAAACTTCGACGTGAACCTTGGTTGGACAGCCAGTTCAGCAACTGCTTGGGCTAGAAGAACAACTGGTGGCGCTCCAGCTTGCTCCCCTTTTGCCGGTGCAGGAATGGCACGCTTCAATTCTTATAGTTTAGCTGCCGGTACCACTGCACGATTAACTTCACCTGCCATTACATTTGCTGGTGCCAGTTACAGAGTAAAATTTAAAATGTTCAGAGACAACGCTTATGCAGGTGATGCAGACAATGTAAAATTATACTACAATACTACTGGTGCTGCCGGAGGAACTTTGTTAGGAACTGTTAATCGCTCAAGATCATTAGCCCCAACAGAAACTGAAGATGGTTGGTATTCTTATTCGATGGATATTCCTGGAACAATTACAGGAACGGGATACATTCATTTCTTGGCAACTTCGTTCTACGGAAACAACATATTCATTGACGAGGTTACTATTGAACAAATCCCATCAATTGATGGAGAATTGAGATTAATGAATGTTAACTCTTATGTGCCGGTAGGACCTACAACAATTGCAGGATCTTTCAAAAATTCAGGATCTTCTGCTGTAACTTCATTTGAGGCTAACTGGCAAGTTGATTCAGGGACAATCTACACACAAACATTTAGTGGCTTAAACATTGCCGCAGGACAAACCTATAGTTTCACACAAACTGATTTGTGGAACGCCACAGCAGGACTCTATTCTTTAAAATTATGGGTTAGCAACGTTAATAACAACGGGAATGATGGTGATGCTACCAATAATTTAATTACAAGATCAATTTCAGTATACAGTGGTACAACAACGCGTTTCCCACTTTACGAAAAATTCTCTAGTTCAACCTGTGGTCCTTGTTATTCTTTCAACACTAACAGCTTTAATGATTTCTTAGCAAATCATGAAAGTGAATTTGCATTTATTAGTTATCAGGTAAACTGGCCTGGATCAGGTGACCCTTATTACACTACAGAAATAGGATCAAGAGTTGGTTATTATGGAATTAGTGGTGCACCAACATTATTAGTTGACTCCAAAGACGGAACAAACAATGAAGTAACAGGTGCTTTTAACACTAGTACTGAATTAGGAACAAAATTGACACAAGCGGCTAATATCCCTGCTTTTTTCAGCATCAATTCTTCTAGAAGTTTATCTGGAAACACAATGAATGTTCAAGTAGAAGTTACTCCATATGTAACTGGAAGCTATAAATTATATGCTGCTGTTGTAGAGAAAAACACTTACAACAACGCTGCAACAAATGGTGAAGTAGAATTCCACAATGTAATGATGAAAATGATGCCTGATGCCAACGGAACTACACTTGCCTGTGTTAATAATGTAGCTTCTACCACTAACTTACAAGTTGACTTAGGCAGTACTTTTATTGAAGAATCAACAGATTTAGAAGTAGTTGTATTTATTCAAAATCCGAATACTAAGGCAATTATGCAAGCAAAATATGCTACTGATGCATTGTCAAACGCAGATTTTGATACTGTTTCAAAAATTAAATTATATCCAAATCCATCAAATGGCATAGTTAGAATTGCAACAGATATTCCTGTTGATATTCAAATTACAGATGTTACTGGTAAACATATTTTAACAGTTACTCAAGCAAACAGTGAAACTGTAATAGACTTATCAAACATGCAAAATGGTGTATACTTTGCTAAAATTAGCGGAGAGAATACTACAAAAACACAAAAAATAGTATTGAACTAATTCATTCGGCAGGAAATTCATTTGAATTTCCTGCCTATTAAAAATACAATTATGAAAAGAATTTTACCTTTTGCATTCTTGCTTCTCGGAATTTCGAGTTTTGCTCAAATTTCTTTATCAAGACATGATGGAACTCCCATCTCAAACGGTCAGGTAGTAGCCTTTAATACCATTGCATTTCCGGCAGCTGAGATGGATTTTTATGTTAGAAACTTATCGACGACGACAAGTACGAATGTGAAAATAGTTTGTGAATCATTAGTAAACAATGACGGAACTGGTTTTGAACTTTGTTTTGGCAACGAATGTCTTTCTTTTGTTGAACAAGGAGAAATATATCCAAGCATTCCTGTGATATTGGCTCCAAATGGTATAAACGGCAATTTTGACCACTTTCTGAATACCGATGCCGGAAGCGGAACCTTTCCAAAAGACTACGTTTTCAGATTTTATCAAATCAACAGCACGGGAAATGAGATTAGTAACTCAATTACGATGACTTACAGATACGATCCTTCATTATCTATTGATGAAATTAATCAGTTGGAAACTTCCGGAGTTATTGTTAAATCTACCTTGGTTGATAACGAAATTTCACTAGATGTTCTTAAACCAAGCCAAATGACCATATTTGATATGACAGGAAAATTGGTAATCAACACCAAACTGGGATATGGAATACAAACTGTTGATGTTTCAAATTTAAGTTCAGGTGTTTATGTGTTGAAATTTACTTCTGTTGAAGGTAGAGTTTCTAACGAGAAAATTATAAAAAATTAAATCGATTTGATTTTATAAAAAAAGGCTCCAGTTTTTGGAGCCTTTTTTATTACAACGAATTTATCCAATCCTCTACAAGTTGAACGCCTTCAGAATGTCTTATGGTTCTGCCCAAAGGCGGCATCATATAAAAATTATCTGTTTCTGTATTCACACGGTAATGCAATATCGACTGACCAACATTATTAGGGTAAACAATTTTCCCAACATATCCAGTTAAGGTGTGTTCGGCCGGCATGCTAACACCCATGTTTTCTATATCAGTAGTTAGAGGGAAAGCGAACCTCAAGGCAAAATGATCCGCTTCCCCATTATCTTTGTGACAGTGTGCACAATTCGCATCAAAATAGGAACGGACTCTTAATTCTAAGGGATTAGAAGTTTCTTTATAATCTACAACAGTAACAATATCGGTTGGCAAATTATCTTCTAAATAACCAAACTGGATAAGCTTTTTCAATTGGTTTTTGGTGCCATTAGAATAATTGAAGTTACTGTTCAAATTTTGCGGTTTTATTCCGATAGGCGTCACTTCGCCGGTTAGTAAACCATGGCAGCGGTTACAATCAACCACCGTTGATGGTATTCTGTAATTGATATTTCTAATGATATTATTTTCATCGCGCCATGATACTTGAGTTTGAGAACCTGCTATGGTTAAGAAAGCTTCCGTTTGTTCTTCATTCCAAACATATTCTGCAAAAATCCAACCTTCATTCTGTCGAATCATAAGCCTAGTTTCTATTATCCTTGTGGTATTATTAGGCTGTACATTATTGTAATAGAAATTTTTGATAAGCGCAGATCCAACCGGAAGGTTTAATACATTTTCATCGCCATCATAAGTTGCTTTTTGCCCGTTGGGCAACCAAAGAAAACGTTTCTTTTGGGCATAATCCGTAAAAAGCTCACTAATTGGTTTATAGGGCAAAACACCATACGAAGGATTTTGGGCTTTTAAATCTCCATCAAAAAAATGGTAATCAGAAAGTTTAGGATATGGAACCGATCCTAAGTCGAGCGCCACAGGAGAAACTGCTGTATACTCGTCATCGTTACAAGAGACAAAAAAACATAAAAACCCAATTAGCAAGAGTCTATTTATGTTTTTAAGCTTAATCATTTTAGAAAGAAGTGTTTAGTGATAATGAAACCCCTGAACTTTCAGGAACATTTCGGCAAACTCCACCTACACAAACTAATCCTCCGCGTTGTCTGCCATAACTCAAAGCAATACGAGTTGATTTTTTTCTATAAGCACCACCTAAATTATAGTAATGATTTTGTTGGTATTCTAAATCGTTGCCATAATTATACAAATCAGAAACATAGCATGACCATTTTGAGTTCATGTTAAACTCTACAGTTGAACTCGCCCAATTTTTCTTGTCATAATCGGCCCACATGTGTTCTCCAACTACGCGTAAAGATTTTGTTGCCGTAAATTTATAGGTAGCTTCAGCCGCTAAAACATTGGTATGAATAACACCATCTGTTCCTTCGACCATTTTTTTGTTATAATATTGATTGATGTAACTAAACGCAGATTGCCATTTGTTGTTCCACTTTTTAGTAATTTCTACACTATAGTCAGTGTAGTATCTTTTGCCAAAACTTAAGAAATCCGTATCATAATCTTGCGGGTTAAAAATATAAAATGTACCGCTCAAAGCATTCCAATTTGAAAAATTAAAAGCGATTTTCATTCCGTTTTTTCCGCCTAATGCCGTTCCTTTTTTCACATCATAAAAAACATCTATTTGACCCCCTATTTCTCCTGCTTTAACCAAATCTTGGTCGGCTAAAAACACACTTGGTTGTGCCTGATAAACATAAATATTGGCTAAATTATAATGTTGTTGTTTGGTTAAACTCGGAATGAAATTCATTATTTTATCATTAAAATCATTCCCTTTAGCGCCTCTCTCCGAAAAGAAACTCATGTTTTCTAATCTTCTGAAAGTAGCATCAATTCCAAATCCTTTTTTAGAATAACCGGTATTAATCAATAAAGCACTTCCCGGCTTTACCAGTCGGTTGTTTACTTGATTGTTTACCTGAACTACGGCATCTTTTGATTTGTAATTCATTTCAGTTGAAGCGTAAAATGAATTGTGGTTAAAGTTTATCCTTCCGGCAAAAGCATTGGTCAAATTATTAAATTTTTGATCTGGGATATCCACTTTTTCATCTCTTCCAACATAGCTGAAACCTAAAGTCAAATCAGAAGTCTGAAATTTGAAAAGCTCTTTTAAATCAAATTCTATGTCCTGTCCATAAATTTTACTATCGGCTACCTCAAACCCGGTTCTTTGTTGTCCGTAGACCGATTTTAAAGTGATGAATTTTAAAGGTTTGAAGATGAATCTTCCACCACGTAAGGCGTTGTTAATTCCCAGAGCTCTGTCTTCCCAACTTCTCAACAATAATCCACTGCCAAACTGCTCGTAAAAATAACCCGCTGTTATGTCAATTTTTTCGGTTTTGTATTGAATAAAATAGGTCGCCACATTAGTTCCGTTGTATTCGGGATTCATGTTTAACAAAGCATTTTGCTCATAGCTTTCTCCCTGAATTCCAAATGACCAGTTTTTATATTTATAGTTTAAAAATAAATAATTATTAGACCTAATCGGTTCGTCTGGATGTGCCGTTGGGTTATTGAACTCGTCTTTGAGTCCTTTGTCATTCAAATACCACTGGGCATTTGATTCGAATCCTCCTGAGAATATCCCATTAGTTTGTGAAAACGACAGAAGAGGAAATAATAAAGAAATAAAACAAACTGCCTTTTTCATCTATTTAAGTAATTTTAATTTTTCAAGCAATTCCACTTCATTTCCGGGCACATATCCGTTTTGAACATGTACAATCTTATTGTTTTTAACCACTATGGTATAAGGAACATTCACTATGGATAGTGCTCTTTTTAAGTCTTGATTAGAATCTAAGAGTATGGTAAAATCCCATTCTTTTCCGCTGGTTAATGGTTTTACCCTTTTTTGTGTTCTTGAATCATCTATGGAGATGGCCAAAACTTCAAAATTAACCTCCTTTTTCCAATCATTTTGTACGTCATTTATCTCATCCAACTCATTGATACAAGGTGTGCACCAAGTGGCCCAAAAAGACAAAACATACAATTTGTCTTGCTCTGAAAAATCTTTGGTAAGGGATATTTTTTTTCCTTCTAAATTGGAAAGGGTTACATCGGGTAAATTGCTTTGCGCCTTTAAATTTAATACGATAAAAAATGCGCAAAAGATAAATTTAGTCATGGTTTGGTAGTTATGTTTGACAAATAAATGAATAATGTGATAGAATATGAAATTTTTTTTATTTTTTTGCAGTATAATGTTCATTTTGAAATAAATAATTATGAAAAAATCTTTTTACTTAAGCTTATTCTTCCTTTCGGCTCTTTTGACTTCTTGTGGCGATACCACTGTTGTTGAAAATATCCCAGACGGAAACGTAGACACACCTCCTATTTCAGGCTATTTCAAAAAAAGAGTTTTAATTGAAGATTATACCGGAACATGGTGCGGAAACTGTACAAGAGTCGCCCACGCTATTGATGAAGTCAAAGCGCAAAGTGATAAAGTAGTTACGGTGGCTATTCACAATGGAAACGACCCTTATCATTTTGATGGGATTGCTCCTCTTAAAAATTTAATTTTACCGGATAGTCCATTGGCTTTGCCTGTTTCCCGATTGAACAGAATGATTGTGTGGACATTTCCAGAACCAACCAATACCCAAGAAGCAATCAATTTAACCGGCAACAACTCAGGTATGGGTATCGCCATGAACTCTACCATCCAAGACGGAATGGTAAACCTTGATGTAAACATCAAATTTGCTTTGAACTATACAAATCTGAAGTTAGTGGTTTATTTGTTAGAAGATGACCTTGTCTATATGCAACGCAACTATACTACTTATTATGATAATGTAAATCCTATTCCGGCCTATACTCATAATCACGTTTTAAGGGCGGCAATGACCAATATTCTTGGAGATGCTATAACTGAAAACACCTCAGCCGGAAGCTCAATTACAAAAACCTTTTCTATTCCTGTTCCTGCCAATGTAGCCAACGCAGCCAATATTAATTTTGTGGCTTTCTTAGTAGGAGAAGATAATATAGCTATAAATTCAAGAGCTGCTGAAGCCAATGAAGCGCAAGAGTTTGAAGAAAATCCATAATACTTCCACATAAAATAAATAAATTTTAAGGTTGCTCAAAAGGCAACCTTTTATTTTTACGTAAATTTGTTTAAACTTTATTAAAATGACTGACACTACAAATGGTAATATCATCGTTGAGATTCAAAACAAAATTGCTAAGGTAACTTTTAGCCATCCGGCAAGCAATTCTTTCCCAAGTGATTTACTACAAAAACTAACAGAGGAGTTAAACGCCTTGAGTGGTAATAAAGAAGTCAATGTAGTCATTCTGCAAAGCGAAGGAAAAACTTTTTGTGCCGGTGCATCCTTTGACGAATTGCTTTCTATCAACGATTTTGAAACTGGGAAGAAATTCTTTTCTGGTTTTGCCAATGTCATTAATGCGATGCGTAAATGCTCCAAAATTATTCTCGGTAAAATTCAAGGAAAAGCTGTTGGCGGTGGTGTGGGCTTGGCTTCGGCTTGTGATTTTGCTTTTGCTTACCAAGATGCTTCGATTAAATTATCCGAAATAGCCATCGGTATCGGACCGTTTGTCATAGAACCGGCCGTTTCAAGAAAAATTGGGAAAACTGCCATGACACAACTGACCTTACAACCCAAAACTTGGCAAACCGCCGATTGGGCTGTAGAAAAAGGGCTTTTTGCAGATATTTTTGATAGTTATGGAGATTTAGATGAGGCTGTTTTGGCTTTCGCCAAAAAATTAGCAAGCTATAATCCGGAAGCGCTAGCCGAAATGAAGAAAGTTTTTTGGGAAGGCACGGAAAACTGGGATGACCTTTTGTATGAACGCGCCGCCATCTCAGGGAAATTGGTGCTTTCCGAGTTTACAAAAAATGCGTTGAACGAATTTAAAAAATAAAAAAAATGACGCTCATTGCCCTTATTCAGCAAATTAACATTGATGAAAAAATAAAAAATGCGCCAGATAACGGCTATTTAATCGGCATTTGGATTGGCTATGTGTTGCCATTTGCCGTTCTGGTCGGACTGGCTTGGCTTATGTATCGCAAAGCTAAAAAAAAGACAAGACGAGCTATAGTTATATTTTACTAAATTTGCCCTGTAAAAATTTCCTTCATGAGTAACATCAGAATCACCAAACAATTTTCTTTCGAAACCGGACACGCGCTTTATGGCTATGACGGCAAATGTAAAAACGTGCATGGACACAGTTATAAACTCTCGGTTACGGTGATTGGAAAACCTATTACGGATACTTCCAATGTAAAATTTGGAATGGTAATTGACTTTTCGGATTTGAAAAAAATAGTGAAAGAAGAAATTGTAGATATTTTTGACCACGCTACCGTTTTTAATCAAAATACACCGCATGTTGAATTGGCAGCCGAATTAAAAAATCGAGGGCATCATGTCATTTTAGTCGATTACCAACCTACGAGTGAAAATATGGTGACCGATTTTGCCCAAAAAATAAACAGCCGTTTGCCGAAAGACATTCTTTTGCATTCGCTTAAACTTCAAGAAACCGATACCTCTTTTGCCGAATGGTACGCTTCGGATAACGAATAAAAACATGACGATTTCACCCAATAAAAAAATATACTTCGCTTCTGACCAACATTTTGGTGCACCAACACCTGAGTTGAGTTTTCCGCGTGAACAAAAGTTTGTAGCCTGGCTTGATGAAGTTAAGAAAGATGCGGATGCGATTTTCCTATTGGGCGACTTATTTGATTTTTGGTTCGAATACAAAACTGTTATTCCAAAAGGCTTTGTTAGAGTTTTAGGCAAATTGGCAGAAATTCGCGACAGCGGCATCCCGATTTACTTTTTTGTTGGCAACCACGATTTGTGGATGGACGATTATTTTGAAAAAGAATTGAATATTCCGGTGTACCACGACAATCAAGAGTTTACTTTTAATGACAAAACGTTTTTAATTGGTCATGGTGATGGCAAAGGTCCGGGCGATATGGGCTACAAACGCATGAAAAAAGTATTCACCAATCCGTTTTCTAAATGGTTGTTTCGATGGATGCATCCTGATCTTGGTGTGAAATTGGCTCAATACTTATCGGTTAAAAACAAATTAATTTCAGGTGAAGCTGATGTAAAATTTTTAGGCGAAGAAAACGAATGGTTGGTCCAATATGCCAAACGCAAACTCGAAACCAAACATTATAATTATCTTATTTTTGGTCACCGACATTTACCAATGGTTATCAAAGTAGGTGAAAACTCCGAATATATCAATCTAGGCGACTGGATTGGTTATTTTACTTATGGGGTTTTTGATGGAGAGAAATTTGAATTGAAGGAATATAAATAATAGAGATTTCAAATTCACACCAATTTAAGCTGTGAAAATTTG
Source organism: Bacteroidota bacterium (assembly GCA_039804545.1). Taxonomy (GTDB): domain Bacteria; phylum Bacteroidota; class Bacteroidia; order Flavobacteriales; family Flavobacteriaceae; genus Flavobacterium. The sequence continues at coordinate 17,931 of JBDLVY010000149.1, forward strand.
TGTATAAAATTACCTCAAATCCTTCAACCTCAACTGAATTGAAACCTTTCCATTGAATTCATTTTCATCTATACAATAAACCGCTTCAAACGGATTTTGATTTTTGACCAAGTCTAATTTTTTACCTAAGCCAAAACCAATTGCCCCAAAACCTTGGTTACTCCCAAGACTTCGAGATTGTTTGACAAAAAGTTTCAAATGATCTTCATCAGCGCCGATTCCTTTAGCATATCCGGAATCTTTTAAGTCTTTCGACATAAAAACCGGTGTCATATTTTGGGGTCCGAAAGGCTCAAACTGATTTAATATTCTAATCAATTTATCGTTGATGTCTGTCAGATTAATTTCTGCATCAACTGAAATTTCCGGGGTCAATAAATCGGGATGTATTGTTTCTTCAACTGTTCTTTCAAATGCTTCTTTGAACGCTGCATAATTTTCCTCTTTCAGGGTCATTCCGGCGGCATACATGTGTCCGCCAAATTGTTCCAAATGCGCTGCACAAGCTTCCAAGGCATTGTAAATATCAAAATCTTTTACCGAACGTGCTGATGCTGCCAGTTTGTCGCCGCTTTTGGTAAAAACAATCGTTGGGCGATAATAAGTTTCCGTCAATCTTGAAGCCACAATACCAATTACACCTTTGTGCCAGTTTTCTTGGTAAACTACTGTCGTGAACTTTTGAGTTTCTTTATTTTCAGTGATTTGTGAAAGCGCTTCCACCGTAATTTGTTTGTCTAATTCTTTTCGGTCAGAATTGTGCTGTTCTATTTCAGAAGCAAAAATTTCCGCTTGGTCTAAGTCGTATTCTGTTAGCAAAGCCACAGCTTCATTGCCCTCTTTAATTCTTCCGGCGGCATTAATTCTAGGCGCAATGATAAAAACTACATCGGTAATCGTCAACACTTTTTTCTTTACATTCTGAATTAATGCTTTAATTCCCGGACGAGGATTTGCATTAATCACTTCCAAACCAAACTTTGCCAAAGTTCTGTTTTCACCGGTAATTGGAACAATATCGGCAGCAATTGCGGTGGCCACCAAATCTAAATAGGGCAACAAATCTTCTATCGTTTGGGTTCTGTTTTGCGCCAAAGCCTGAATTAATTTAAAACCCACACCGCAACCACACAATTCATCATAAGGATAAGAACAATCTTCTCGTTTTGGGTCGAGAACGGCAACTGCTTCGGGTAAAAATTCGCCCGGTCGATGGTGATCACAAATAATAAAGTCAATATTTTTATTTTTGGCGTAAGCCACATGATCAATCGATTTAATCCCGCAGTCTAAGGCAATAATCAGTGAAAATCCATTGTCGTCGGCAAAGTCGATACCTTTATACGAAATGCCATAGCCTTCGTCATATCTATCCGGAATGTAAGTTGCCACTTGAGGATAATAACTTTTCAAATAACTCGACACCAAAGAAACCGCAGTCGTACCATCGACATCATAATCGCCAAAGACCAATATATTTTCGCTATTTGCAATTGCTGTTTCAATTCGGGTCACGGCTTTATCCATGTCTTTCATCAAATACGGATTGTGCAAATCATCTAAACTTGGTCGGAAAAACCGGCGGGCGTTATCATAAGTTTCAATACCTCTTTGTACCAAAAGCGTCGCAATAAGTTCATCAACTTTGAGTTCAGTTGCCAAAGCTTTTACTTTTTCGGAAGATGGTTTTGGTTTTAATGTCCAGCGCATATTTAAGTACAATTGACGAAGTTAGCAGTACGAAATTTAAATTAACACTAACAAATATATAAAAAATACTACAAAATGTTCTGTGTTCGTGAGAAATATTACTTTAAAGTTTTGCCGCCAACCACGGCCACGATTTCTCCTTTTGGGGGTTTGTTTTCAAAGTGTTTCAAAACCTCAGTCGCTGTTCCGCGTATGGTTTCTTCGTGTAGTTTTGACAATTCTCTGGAAACGGAAACCGGTCGGTCTTCACCAAAATACTGTACAAATTCTGCCAAAGTTTTGACCAATTTGTGGGGTGAAACATAGAAAATCATCGTTCGGCTTTCTTCGGCTAGCGCCAAATAACGGGTTTGTCTGCCTTTCTTTTCGGGCAAAAAACCTTCGAAAACAAATCGGTCATTGGGCAAACCACTATTGACCAAAGCCGGAACAAAAGCAGTTGCTCCTGGCAAGCAATCAACTTCAATATTGTTTTCTACACAAGCTCTTGTTAGTAAAAATCCAGGGTCGGAAATCGCCGGTGTTCCGGCATCACTTATCAAAGCGATACTTTCTCCGGCTTGCAAACGCTTGACTAAATTCTCAACCGTTTTATGTTCGTTATGCATATGATGGCTATGCATATGTGTAGCAATTTCAAAATGCTTGAGGAGTTTTCCGCTGGTGCGGGTGTCTTCTGCTAAAATCAAATCGACTTCTTTCAAAACTTTAATCGCTCTGAAAGTCATGTCTTCTAAATTGCCAATTGGCGTTGGAACAATATAAAGTTTAGACATTTAAGCAAATTTTTTCTCTACGACTTCCATAAATCGTTCGACATAGTCTTCCTTGCCAACCCAATAATCATAATCAGGAATCACCATTTCGTTTAAAAACGTTTTAGCTTCTTCCAAGGTATCAAAAGTATTCAATTGCGAAATCACACGGTTAAAATCTTCATTGCTTTCGCCAAAAAGATTATTGACAAAAGCCACTCGGTCATTCAAACCAATCTCTATGGTTTTAGAAGATGCGATATTCAATGAAGCTGGTTTTTCAGTAGTTTCTTCTAGGTTTTCAGTACCAAAGAGCGAAACTTCATTGGGTTTAACAAAAACCGGATCCACATAATTTTCACCCAATAAATCTTCCAACGCAACATGTTTGGTATCGGGTTTTACTTCTGAAGCCGTTTCTGCCGGTTCAATATCATCTTCCTCTTCATCATCCGTTAATTCAAAGATGGGTTTGAAAACCGGTTCTTCTTCATCAATTTCAGGTTCATTTTTGGCCACAACTTCTTCCGGTTCTTCTTCCAAAGCAGGTTCTTCAAATTCTTCGGCTTCTTCGATTGCTTGCTCGTTTTCAACTTCAGTTTCTTCTTCAACAACCGCAACAGCTTCTTGTTCTGCCGGTTCTTCAGCCGGATTTTCTTCCTGCGCCACTATTTGGGAAGTTTCAGCTTCAAAGTATTGCGCTAATTTTTCTTCTAAAACCGAAGCTTCAACCTCGTTTTTTACCGATTCAAAATTGTCTTGGTAAAATTTTAAAACCGTCAGTGTTTCGTATAACTTTTGGGTTTCTTTATACAGTTGATCTACTTCCGATTTGTTTTTTAGTTTCAAAACTCGGTGCGCAATGCTGATTAATTCGGCTTCTAATCGTTTTTTCATGGTTTTTTGAAATTATATAGGGTAAGCTAATGTCTTTTGTTAATTTTATTTCAACCCATTTATTTAACCTTGGGAAGAAGTAACGGTAATTAAAAATTTTCTACATTTGAAACGACATAAAAACAATAATTTTTTATATCGGTTTGTTTTCGTTACAAAGTAATAAAAACTATTCATTTTTAGCGCAAGAAAAATACAAAATGTTTCTCGAAAATACAGTAAATCATAAAGAACAATTTGGGTGGATTGAAGTCATTTGCGGCTCCATGTTCTCGGGCAAAACCGAAGAATTGATACGCCGCTTGAAACGCGCTCAGTTTGCCAAGCAAAAAGTGGAAATTTTCAAACCTTCCATTGATACGCGCTACGATGAAGAAATGGTGGTTTCACACAACAAAAACGAAATTCGCTCTACTCCGGTTCCGGCGGCAGCCAACATCCGTATTTTGGCGCAAGGCTGTGATGTAGTCGGGATAGACGAAGCCCAATTTTTTGATGATGAAATTATAGCCGTTTGCAACGATTTGGCCAATTCGGGTATCCGAGTTATTGTGGCCGGATTGGATATGGATTTTAAAGGCAATCCGTTCGGACCGATGCCGGCGTTGATGGCCACGGCCGAATACGTTACTAAAGTGCATGCCGTTTGTACCCGAACGGGAAATTTAGCCCATTACAGTTTCCGTAAATCCAGTAACGACAACCTGGTTTTACTCGGAGAAACCGAAGAATACGAACCGCTCAGTCGTGCCGCTTACTTCAAAGCGATGCGTGAAAATATCGAAGTCAACGATCACG
>JBDLVY010000150.1:0-12158 GCA_039804545.1 Bacteroidota bacterium
AAAAGAAGTGGCACATTGACCCGCATCTGGGGTAAATGTGTAAGTGCCTGATTGTGTATTGTCAACAGTTAAAGGATTCCAAATTCCGGTAACATTATTATTTGACAAAGTAGGTAAAATCGGTACTGTATCGCCATAACATAAAACAGGGATAGTATTGAAAGTTGGATTTACCGTTGGATTTACCGTAATTGAGATGGTAATAGGTGTTGAACAGTCAATATCATTTGGGGTAAAAGTATAACTTCCCGATTGGGTGTTATTAACTATTGTCGGAGACCAAGTTCCAATTACACCATTATTTGAAGTTGTTGGTAATGCAGGAATAGTTACTCCTGAACAATAAGGGCCAAAAGTATTAAAGACAGGGATAGAATCCTCATTGACAGTAATGGTCACTGAATCTGAAACATCTTGAGGACAAACGGTATTTCCATCTGTCGAGGTTGCTGTAATAGTATAAACTCCCGCAGCGGTTGGAGTAAAGGTAATAGCACTTCCCGTAGATGCGCTAAGTCCAGTAGTGGCCGGAGAAGAAGTCCAGTTGTAAGTTCCGTTACCTCCGGCAGCATCCAGATTTACATTTCCTCCCATACATATAGTGTCGTTTGAGGTAGTGGCATTAACCTGGGTTTGAATACCACTATTGGCGGCAATGACATAATCACAAACATCTCCTCCATAACCATCAATCATAATGTAGTAAGTGTTTCCAACAATCAATCCCGTTGCTGATATATTGGTAGCGCCAACAGGAACAATACCCGGACTCCAGCAAGTATAATCGGTTACAGGTCCAGAACAATTTGTGGCACTAAATATCATAATTTGAATTCCATCATTGTTTTGAGAAGAGGTAACCCAAACATCAAAAGAAATGGAATTTGAAGTTGCTACGAATGTTAAAAAGGAATTATTTTCAATAGAACCACAGAAGATAGAATTTAATTGTGACCAATAATCCGCTGTGTAACTAGAAGAAGTACTGCCACAATACCCATTTAAGTTACAAATTGGTGTGGCAGTCTGACAAGTATTTCCGGCTGGCTGGTTGTTAATACAAGTGGGTGGTGGCACGGGTGTTCCAATACATAAGCTAAACGTGGTTGTTTGTCCGGGTGTTGAGGTATAAGAATAAATTCTGATAAAGTAGGTTTGTCCCGGTATTAGATTACTGGCTGTACTGGTATTTGGGTCACTACAATAAAGTTGGGTTAATGCACCACAATTTCCTGAATATAATACATGAAATAAGTCGTTAGTGCTGCCGGCTACATTTAATAAGGAAATAATATGTTGTGTACTGGTTGCAGTAAATTGAAACCAAACATCGTCATCATCAGTTCCTGCACAAGTATTCCCTTGAATAGATGCTGTAGCTCCAATTAACGCGCCAGAAGCTGTCAATGTACAGGTAGTTGTATTGTTAACGGGTGCATTAACAGCATTAGCACATTCGTCATTTGAAATCAAAGTTGTAAAAGTTACTATATTAGACCAAAAACTAATATCAGAGGAACTACATCGAGCTCTTACATAGACATCATATGTTGTAGCAGACGTTAAATTGTTTGCAAAATAAGGGTTAATAGTTGTAATTGTACCGGTAGCACTTGGTAAAGGAGCCGTTGAACCTGAGGGCAATATTAATACTTCCCAAGTGGTCGCTGTTCCAACTTCTGTCCATGTAACGGTTGCCGTTGTTTGACCAACATTTGAAATTAAAATTTCTGTTGGTTTCGGACAAGTTGGAGGAGGAGAACAAATGATAGTGGCCTCCCATCCGGCTAAAGTTACCGAAGAGTCAGATGTAAACACAAAGGTTAAACAACCGTTTACGGCACTCGATGTGAATGAAGGCGGAATAGTGGCGCCAGTAAAATTTCCAAGTAGGGTTGCGGCACTACTATTACCATCATAAATTTTTAGATAATCATACCCGCTTTCTAAATTAAAAGTATTGAAAATTACGGTAACTTGATCTCCGGGTGAATTTGGACAAATTACAGTGGTAACATTTGCACTATTGTTATAAACACCAGATGCACCTCCAGTATCATAAAAATGATTCCCCGCACAATAATTGGCTGCTGTTGAAAACAAAAATGGTCCGGCCCAAGCACTAAAGGTACCGTTTCCACAATTGGCTCTTACATAAAATTGGTAATTGGTTCCTGAGTTTAAATTGGTAACAGGATTGTTAGTATTGCTGTTGGTTTGGGTTCCAGAACCTGTTGGTATAGGTGAACCTGCCAATTGTACTGCATATTCCCATGAAGTAGCTCCTCCTGGGTTCGCCCAGCTTAAGTTAGCTACAGTTTGCCCAATTCCAGTGGCGGTTAATGTTGTTGGTGGCGGACAATTAACGCTTTGTAAAGTTAAAGTATAAGCTGTGGTTTGAGGAGTTGCCCATGTGGAAATCACTATATAATAAGTTGTTCCTGCAGTTACAGTTAAATCAAATGTTCTCACAGTTGTTCCAGAATCACCGGCTCCGGCAATACAACTTACACCAATATTGGCACAACTGTTATAAACAAAAATGCCAGAATAGGTTGCAGAGGGTGTCATGGTTACATTTACGTTGCCACTTGTAGTTGGAGTGAATGCATACACTACATCATTTCCGTTCAAATATCCATTAGTTACGCCACATGAGGTTCCGGGTAGGCCTTCAATTGTAAGGTTGTCACTGTAGTTAGCCGTATTGTCTGTAGTTGAATAGGGCAGTGAGGTAATTAAAATTGGCGCTGAACAACTTAAACCGGGAGAAGATGTTGAAAATAAATAAGGTCCAATCCAAAGACTTTTTCCTCCATTACTGCAAAGTGCTCTTACATAATATTTATAATCTGTTGATGGTGTTAATGCCACACCGGTAGCAGTTGTTGTTGCATTATAAGGCAAAGCTCCGTTATAAACAACACCTACACCTGTAAAGGCATTTGCTGAGGGCAATATTTCAATTTCCCATGATGTTGCTCCACTTGGATTTCCCCAACTTAAATTGGCTGATGTTTGTGTAATTCCGGATGCTGTAAGTGAAATAGGGTCTAAACATTGCTCAATAATACTTACGTTATCGACTAACCAACGGTCTCCATCCAAAGTAGTAGAGGGTTGAGAATATACTTTTACAAATGAAACATATACTTGTTGCCCAGCATATGCGGCTAAACTAACTATCTTTTCTTCATATATATTATAGGTTGATGTCAAATCAACTTCAGTCCATTGCTGAACCAAAGTATAGGCTGCCGGATTGGTTTGAGAAGCCGATACAGGGGCAACTTTTATTTGGTATAATGTTCCTTGATTTCCGGTTGTAAATGATCGGGTATAAAAATGAAGCTGACCATTGGTTGGAATTGTTACTAATGGTGTAGCTAAATAGTCTTCAGAAGTATTGCCCTGACCTATATTTTCTCTATTAACATAAGCAGCATTCGTGCCTTGATATACAATAGCAGGAGTTGTAACTGTACTGTTAATTCCCCATCGCTGACCAAGACCTGTTCCGTTATCAAATACAGCCCAATTACCGGTGCCCAAAGTCCAAGTGGTTGAAGGCAATGTTGCAGGTCCGGTGGTTGATTCAAATCCTTCTAAAGCCAATTGGGAATAACCACTCAGAGAAAAGCATAAGGTTATTAATAATAATGTAATTTTTTTCATGAGAGTGGGTATTTGATTGGTAAAAAAAATTATACTTTAAAAATGCCTCCGAAGGAAATTATCCTTTGCAGAAAATAAAAATGTTGGGAAGCACTGTCAGATTTACTTTTAGTGGTTCTGATATCATTCATATCAATAAAACCACCCTTGAGTTCCGCTTGAACAAAAAAGTGTTTGAAAAAAGTAAGGTTTAAACCAATTTTTCCAGAAACACCATATCCGGCAACGTGAAATTCGTCATAGCGGTCTTTTCCTAATAACATGGTGTTGGTTTTAGGGAATAAAAATCCAGCCCCTAATCCTTCAGTTAAATTGACTTGAAATTTATCGGTATTTTGAATTTTAAAAAGTTTTGAAATATCATCAACTCTAGAAAATTCGGTATTTACATAATTCAAACCATCGGTATGTTCAAAGGTTAAAAAATCCTCAGTCAACGTTATCGGTTCGTTGTTGTAGGTGCCATCAAAAGGTGTTCCGGCATTAATGTTTCCGGTGATGTTAACTACTTGGTTTTGATTCATCACATATTTCATATGGTCGAATCCAATAGAGATATTATAATGGTCATTAAGGAAGTATCCAATTCTTAAATTAGTCTGAGGAATAGTCATTCTTGCCGGATTCACGTAATCAATTTGCCAACCTTTGGGCTTGTCTTTGGCTGTTACATCATGCAATGTGAAATTGTAATCATCACCTTTAAAATGAATGTCCGATTTCGAATAACTTTCTCTGTTTCCTCCCCAAAACACATACATTTTACCTTTGTTATGAGCGGTGTATTTATCAGGATTGACTATTTGTTCTTGTGCTGAAACGGTTTGTGTCAATGCATAAATTGATAGGCATGAAACAAAAAATATTTTTTTCAAGGCTTAAATGAATTTAAAAATTAAAAAGAATTGATGGTTTTTCTGATGGCGACTAATCGGGTCATTAAACCTTCAAAATAGTCTAAGTGTAACATATTGGCTCCATCACTTTTGGCATTGGCTGGATCAAAATGAGTTTCTATAAAAATACCATCAACACCAACAGCTATTCCGGCTTTGGCTATGGTTTCAATCATATCCGGTCTTCCTCCGGTAACACCGGTAGTTTGGTTGGGTTGTTGTAAAGAATGGGTAACATCCAGCACGGTTGAAGCATATTGTTGCATTGTTGGGATACCGCGAAAATCAACAATCATATCTTGATAACCAAACATGGTTCCTCTATCGGTAACCATAACGTTTTGATTATGGCAATCTAAAACTTTTTGAACAGCGTGTTTCATACTTTCCGGACTCATGAATTGTCCTTTTTTCAAATTGACTGTTTTTCCGGTATTAGCCGCAGCTACAACCAAATCGGTTTGGCGAACTAAAAATGCCGGTATTTGTAACACATCAACATAGGCAGCAGCCATAGCCGCATCTTCATTGGTATGAATGTCGGTTACTGTCGGAACATGGAATGTTTCCGAAACTTTTCGTAGAATTTTAAGTGCTTTTTCATCACCAATACCCGAAAAACTGTCAATTCTCGAGCGGTTGGCTTTTTTAAAAGAGCCTTTAAAAACGTAAGGGATTTGTAATTTATCAGTGATGGTAACTAATTTCTCGGCAATTCGCAATGCCATTTCTTCACCTTCAATAGCACATGGACCAGCAAGCACAAAGAAATTTCCACTATCAGTATTCTTGATTTGTGGAATAGTATTTATATTCATAAATTTTAGGTTTTTAAGACCGCTAAGTTATGAATATTTTGTTACTTTATATAGTTATTTTGCTAAGTTATTTTTTGATGCTGAGGCCAACAGGAACTAGTAAATATCCTCTTTCATAAATGTTTATGTAAAGTTTTATCGGACTCTTTTGTCCTTCCCATTTAAGTTCATAAATATCTAAAAAACCGGCACCGATTTCTGTTCTTTTGGTTGGAAACGGACAACAACTTTCTAATTTAGTATAGGTTATTTTTTCTCCATTGGGTCCGGCTAATGCTCTAAGATATCTTTCGGCGTTGAGGTTTTCATCTTTGGTATTTTTATAAAAAACATTTACCGGATAATCCGGGTCGTAACCGTATTTTTTGTCTTGGCTGTAATCGGTTAAAACAAAGGCATCTCCTTTGAGCGTAGGAATAGGCGCATTGTTATCTACATTTTTCAAAGTGGAACGAGTACTAACACAAGAAGTAAATAATGTAATTAGTACAGCAAAAAGGAAGAGTTTGGCAAATATTTTCATGATTAAATGTTTTTTTTCCACTATACAATAACCGTGCAATTTATTTTTTGTTTCGAATCATCAATGCGATAATCGCTCCGGCTATAGTGCCCATAGACAATTCGGTATAAATACTTTCAATGATAAAACTTCTCAAATTAAAATAATTTTTCGCTGTTTCAAGTGTCATATGGTATCTAAGCAAAGGACTTGTAGTTTTGTATTCAATAGCAGTTTCAAAAAAATGGGGCGTAACACTTTTGTAGATGACCAATTGTGCAAAAGGCAGTAACATTGCAATAAAAAAAGACAAAACAATACCGGTTACAAATCCCTGTGTCCAACTCATTTGGTTGTTGAAAAAGTATTTCTTCTTTTCTTTTATGGCCAAATAAAAAAACAAGAAAGCAGGAACAGCAAACAGATTAGTGTATATAATGTATTTGTCAATATGTTGGTCGTGAAGTCCGATAAATTTTTCAGCGATAGCCCAAGCCAATACAAGAAGTATAAAGCGCAAAGTCCATTTTATTTCTATAGAATAGTTTTTCATTTCAGGGTTTGTTTGAACGTCAAAAATACTTTATTTCAATAAATTTTGTGCCGCCAAACACTTTAATATTTCTATTTTTGTAAAAAATTAGTCAGATGGAATTTATTACGCACACTTGGCATTGGGCTATTTCGGGTTTCCTAATCGGAATGGTCATGCTGACGCTTAATTATTTTGGAAAAGTTTTTGGAATGTCTTCCAATTTACGCTCGCTTTGTTCAATGACCGGTATTGGTAAAAAGGTATCTTTTTTTGATTGGGATTGGAAATCGCAACGCTGGAATTTAGCGGTGGTTGTGGGTGCCATGATTGGCGGTTATGTGGCGGTGAATTTTTTAAGCGATGCTTCCAATGTTGGTTTAAACCCAAAAACTATCGAACAATTAACCGCTATGGGAATTGAAGCACCCAAAGGGAAATTATTACCTGATGCCCTTTTTGGCAATGATATATTACAATCTCCTGTAATGATTATTGTATTAATTGTGGGCGGCATTTTAATTGGTTTTGGTTCACGTTATGCCGGTGGTTGTACTTCAGGACATGCGATTTCAGGCTTGAGCAATTTGCAATTACCATCACTAAAAGCGGTAATAGGTTTCTTTATCGGAGGATTGATTATGGCACATTTTATTTTACCTCTAATTTTCTAAGACATGAATTTATTAAGATACGTTATAGTAGGTTTTATTTTCGGTATAATTTTAACCAAAGCGGAAGCTGTTTCTTGGTACCGAATATACGAGATGTTTCAATTCCAATCCTTTCATATGTATGGCATTATCATAGTTGCGATTATCACAGGTTTAATCGGAATTCAAATTATAAAAAGAAAACAACTTAAAGATATTGACGGTAATCCAATTTACATTCAAGACAAGGAAAAAGGCAATGCTCGTTATTGGATTGGTGGTATTCTCTTCGGATTGGGTTGGGCTATGGTTGGCGCTTGTCCCGGACCTATTTTTATATTGCTTGGAGCCGGATTTTTAAGTGTTGGATTAATTCTCTTTGGCGCCATTTTTGGCACCTTTTTGTATGGGGTACTAAAAGATAAATTACCTCATTAATTTCTTTTCAAAAAATAATATAAAAACGTCTCATTAATGGGGCGTTTTTTTTATCACAATTCTTTTTTTTGACCCTTTTTTCTAATTCTTTTTCTCAATAAAAAGGAATTAAAGTGCAGTTTGTAGATTTTTTAGGTTAAACATCGGAAAAAGTATAAGATTATATGGTTTGGTACTAATTTCACTAAAGTTATATTTTCAAAATTTTCATAGAACAATATTTATGAAAATAGAGTTATTTTTTATTAGCTATTGGCTTAAGTTTCTGCACTGAAATATTAGCTCAATATATCTTAAACGGTTTTCCTACTGTGAATTCAAGTTTAATACCAGGCAGTGTTTTTTAGATTCTGCTGATGTTGAAAACGGCCCAACTTATACAAAGAAAATGTTGATACAATAACTAACCCTGTTATCAAGTCAACTACCACCTCTATCGCAAGATTTGGGTGGTTTTTTGTTTTAAAGGTATAAGGAAATTATTCAGCGATACGGCGGAGTTTGTTTTTGTCGATTATCTTGATTTTTTTGCCAACCAAATCAATCCAACCGCTTTTCTTGAGTTCAGAAAGTAATCTGATGCAACTTTCTGTAGCGGTACCAATCATGCCGGCCAATTCTTCACGCGACAATTGCAAACGAAGCGCACCATCGGAATCTGTGCCAAAAGTTTCTTCTAAATAAATTAAGGTTCCGGCCAAACGCTCTTTTACGTTTTTTTGTGCCAAATCAACCATATGATCATCAGCCTCTTTTAAATCGCCACAAATGGTTCTCATAATATTCATTGAGAATTGATTGTTTTGGTTGAAAAATTGGATAATCTCGGACTTTGGAATAAAACAAACTTCCATGTCTTCTAAAGCTACAGCACTCAGATTGGCCGGTTCTTCACTAATCATGGAACGCTGTCCCAACAATTCGCCCGGTTTGACCAATTTTACAATTTGGTCTTTACCATTGGAACTCAATTTAGATAATTTACAAACACCATCTTTTACACAATAAATACCATTAGTTATTTCCCCTTCTTCAAAAATAGGTTCTCCCTTTTTGATGGTGTAAGAGGTTTTACAATCGGCCATTTTGAGCAACTCATCTTTGGTCAATGCTTTCAGAGAGCTAAATTGTCTCACGATACATTGTTCACATTTACTCATAGTGTTTTGGGTTTGTTTTTACAAAGATATTCAAAGTATGACAATTATCATATTTTAATTTTAACGCTTGTTTGACCTTTGTTCAAGGTAAAATGAGCAAATTATGAATACATCACAGTGTTTCCATTGTGGTAATGAAATCATAAAAAAAGACGAAATTCTTTTTGATGATAAGAGTTTTTGTTGCAACGGTTGTAAAACAGTCTACGAAATCTTTAGCCAAAACGACTTGTCGTGTTATTATGACTTTCAAGCAGCGCCTGGCGCTACACCACTAGATATAAAAGGCAAATATGATTTTTTAGCCAATGCAGAAATTGTCAACAAACTCCTCGAATTCCAAGAGAGCACAACGCATATTGTTTCATTCTACATTCCTCATATTCACTGTAGTTCGTGTATTTGGATTTTGGAAAATCTACAAAGACTTCAACCGGGAATAGGCGCTTCTCAAGTTAATTTTCCCAATAAAAAAGTCAGAATCACTTATAATCCCGAACAGACCAATCTTAAACAAATTGTTGAGTTGCTTTGTTCTATTGGTTACGAACCATACATCAGCTTAGACAATTTTGACGAAGGCCAAAAAAAAGTCGATCGCTCTCTCATTTATAAATTAGGTGTAGCGTTCTTCTGTTTTGGAAATATAATGCTGTTGTCGTTTCCCGAATATTTTGAAGTCAATGAGTTTTGGATTGAACAATACAAAGGATTTTTCCGCTGGCTGACTTTTGCATTGTCTCTTCCGGCGTTTCTATATTCGGCTTCCGGTTATTATATCGCCGCTTGGAAAAGCATCAAACAAGGCATGTTAAACATCGAAGTCCCAATTGCCTTGGGTATAGTTGTAATGTTTGTGAGAAGTACTATTGATATTGCCTTTGGTTACGGACAAGGCTTTTTTGATAGCATGTGTGGACTAATTTTCTTCATGTTGTTAGGAAAGTTGTTCCAACAAAAAACCTATGATTTCTTGTCGTTTGAACGCGATTACAAATCTTATTTTCCGATTGCCATTACCAAGATTTTGACCAATGGAACCGAGGTAGCCGTTCAAGTTTACGACATCAAAAAAGGAGACAGACTTTTAATTCGCAACCAAGAATTGATTCCGGTTGACGGAATTCTAATTTCTGATAAAACGTCCATCGATTACAGTTTTGTGACCGGAGAAGCCGTTGCCATTGAAAAAAAATCAGGCGACAAAATTTACGCCGGTGGCAAACAACTGGGTAAAGTCATCGAAATGGAAGTGCTGTTTTCAGTGTCCCAAAGTTATTTAACCCAATTGTGGAGCAATGATGTTTTCCAAAAGAGAGTCGACCAAAAACACAAATCAATCACCGATAAAATCAGTCGCTATTTTACACCGGCATTATTACTGTTGTCTGCAGTGTCTTTTAGTTATTGGCTATTTATTGATGTTTCCACAGCATTTAATGTCTTTACGGCTATACTGATTGTGGCTTGTCCGTGTGCGTTGGCTTTAACAGCACCGTTTACTTTAGGCAACGTATTGCGCATTTTGGGCAACCGAAAATTATACCTCAAAAACGCGATTGTCATTGAGCAAATGGCCAAAGTGGATACGATTGTTTTCGACAAAACGGGAACGATAACTACGAATGAAAAAACGTCCATTACTTATGAAGGCGATGTTTTGAGTGAATTTGAATTGAAACTATTAAAGAATGCCCTCAGAGGTTCTAATCATCCCTTAAGCCGAAGATTGTATGACTTTATTCCGCCTCAAGATAAAATAGAGGTAAACCATTTCGAAGAAATCATTGGAAAAGGTGTTTTTGCCGAATTGGGAGATAACCATATCAAATTAGGTTCTTCTCAGTTCTTACAACACCTAAGTGAAAACACGCATAAGAAAACCAAAGTCCATGTCGAAATCAACGGCAGCTACAAAGGCAGTTATGTTTTCAACAACCAATACCGAAAAGGATTGGAGCAACTATTTGAGAGTTTGGCCAAAAAATACAACCTCATTGTATTATCAGGTGACAACGACGGTGAGCGCAGAATTTTAGAAAAAATGCTACCGGAAAGTACGGTGCTAGTCTTTAATCAAAAACCCGAACAAAAATTAACCTATATCGACAACCTTCAGCAACAAGGCAAAAATGTCTTGATGATAGGCGATGGTTTGAACGATGCCGGAGCTTTGGCACAGAGTAATATTGGGATTTCTATTTCAGAAAATGTCAACGTGTTTTCACCGGCTTGTGACGGAATTTTAGATGCCAGTCAGTTCACCAAAATAGCTTTCTTTTTGAAATATGCCAAAAACGCTATGATCACTATTTATATGAGTTTCGGATTGTCATTACTCTATAATGTAGTTGGTTTGAGTTATGCCGTTAGCGGTAATTTATTGCCAATTGTCGCTGCCATTATTATGCCTTTGAGTACCATAACCATAGTGAGTTTTGTAACCATTATGAGTAATGTTTTTGCCCATAGAAAATAAAACCCGAAGTATGACAAATGTCATATTTTAAGAATAATCACAGAAGTAATTTTGTCTAACACAAATTAGAGGTATGAGTGTCATTTATATGTTAATCTCGATAAGTATTGTAGTTGCCCTGTTCTTTCTCTACGCTTTTATTAAAGCAGTAAGAGGCGGACAATATGACGACGATTATACGCCATCCGTCAGAATGCTTTTTGACGACGAGCTCGTAAAAGAAACTAACAAAAATCAAATTAATATAACCGAAGAAAAACAATTATAATTATGGAAATGCAACAATTTCAGTATGACAACAAAATTGTAAGGAACTTCATTTACGCCAGTATCGTTTTTGGGATAGTGGGAATGTTGGTTGGACTAATATTAGCATTTATGTTTTTATTTCCCAATGTAACCAGCGGAGTTTCCTTTTTAAGTTTTGGTAGACTAAGACCTTTACACACCAATGCGGTCATTTTCGCGTTTGTGGGTAATGCGATGTTTGCGGGAGTATATTACTCTATGCAGCGTTTGTTAAAAGCCAGAATGTTCAGTGACTTATTAAGTAAACTGCACTTTTGGGGATGGCAATTAATCATAGTAGCCGCGGCGATTACCTTACCGTTGGGCTATACTACTTCTAAAGAATACGCCGAATTAGAATGGCCGATTGATATTGCCATTGCCTTAATTTGGGTAGTATTCGGAATCAATATGATTGGTACGATTATCAAAAGAAGAGAACGCCATATTTATGTAGCGATTTGGTTTTACATAGCCACATTTGTTACTGTAGCCGTACTTCACATATTTAACAGTTTTGAATTACCGGTTTCTGCTTTAAAATCGTATTCAGTTTATGCCGGAGTGCAAGATGCTTTGGTGCAATGGTGGTACGGACACAATGCGGTGGCTTTCTTTTTAACTACGCCGTTCTTGGGAATGATGTATTATTTTGTGCCAAAAGCGGCTAATCGTCCGGTGTATTCCTACCGACTTTCGATCATTCATTTCTGGTCT
>JBDLVY010000151.1:0-4458 GCA_039804545.1 Bacteroidota bacterium
TAAGAGTACGCCGGTTTTAAAATCAAATTCAGGTTTCAACTTTTTAATATCTGCTTTGAATAATTCGGTTAAACGATTCGATTCTTTGATTAAAGCTACAGAATCTGTATAAGTGGTAAACCATTGGTTTTGTCCTGTCACAAATGAACTTGCCAATAGTAAACTAAAAAGGAGTTGAAGTTTAATAGGTTTCATGATTAGTGTCGATTTTACTTTATTGATTTAAATGTATTTAGCGAACATAATTATTATCTTTTATATTTCCTACAAAAAAGTCTAAGGTTTTTATGTTCAATCTTTTGCAAAGGTTGTATAGGCAAGGACAACTTTTAATATAGTTTTTTTCTATTAAAAACAGATTTTTGATAAACGGTTGTGTTGTACCTTAGCACTATAAGTTTTAAACAACAAACATAATTTACAATATGGAAAACAATGCTAACGGTTCCGGGAAATGTCCTTTCTCAGGCGCTCAAGTAAAACAGGGTACTGACGTTCCCAATAACAGTTTTTGGTGGCCCAATGCGCTTAACTTAGACATTTTACACCAACACGATTCTAAAACTAATCCGCTGGGTGAAAATTTCAACTACGCTGAGGAGTTCAAAAAATTAGACCTCGAAGCCTTAAAAAATGATTTAAAAGCCTTAATGACTGAAAGCCAAGATTGGTGGCCTGCCGATTGGGGTCACTATGGCGGATTGATGATTCGTATGGCATGGCACAGTGCCGGAAGTTACCGTATCGCCGATGGTCGTGGCGGTAGCGGAACCGGAAACTTGCGTTTTGCACCCTTAAACAGTTGGCCAGATAACGGTAACCTTGACAAAGCCCGAAGACTACTTTGGCCAATCAAGAAAAAATACGGAAACAAAATTTCTTGGGCCGATTTGATGATTTTAGCCGGTAATATGGCTTATGAATCTATGGGCTTTAAAACTTTCGGTTTTGCTGGTGGTCGTGAAGACATTTGGCACCCGGAAAAAGATATTTATTGGGGTTCAGAAAATACTTGGTTAGCCACATCCGGCGGTGAAAAAAGCCGTTACTCGGGTGAAAGAGATTTAGAAAATCCGTTGGCTGCCGTGATGATGGGATTAATTTATGTCAACCCGCAAGGGGTTGATGGGAATCCTGATCCTTTAAAGACTGCCCAAGACATGCGCGTGACTTTCTTGAGAATGGCCATGAACGATGAAGAAACGGTGGCTTTAACAGCAGGTGGACATACCGTAGGGAAAGCCCACGGAAATGGTGATGCCAATGCCTTAGGTGCAGAACCGGAAGCAGCCGATATCGAAACTCAAGGTTTTGGTTGGTTAAATCCAAAAGGAAACGGAAACGGTGCCGATACCATCACCAGCGGTTTAGAAGGTGCATGGACTTCGCATCCTGACAAATGGAACCATACGTATTTTGACATTTTATTAAACCACGATTGGCAATTGTCTAAAAGTCCGGCCGGTGCTTGGCAATGGGATCCAATTAATATGGCTGAAGAAGACAAACCTTTTGATGCCCACATCCAAGGCGTACGCAGAAATCCGATCATGAC
This sequence comes from Bacteroidota bacterium, assembly GCA_039804545.1. Taxonomy (GTDB): domain Bacteria; phylum Bacteroidota; class Bacteroidia; order Flavobacteriales; family Flavobacteriaceae; genus Flavobacterium. Next base: position 1,556 of record JBDLVY010000151.1, read on the forward strand.
TGATGCCGATATGGCGTTGAAAATGGATCCGGAGTACCGCAAAATTTCAGAGAAATTCCAAAAAGACCCTCAAGCTTTTGAAGATGCTTTTGCCAGAGCTTGGTTCAAATTAACCCACCGTGATTTAGGGCCAAGAAGTCGTTATTTAGGAGCTGATGCGCCTAAAGAAGAATTGATTTGGCAAGACCCAATTCCGGCGGTTGATTATACCCTTACGGAATCAGAAATTGAGGCATTGAAAGCAACATTATTAAACAGTGGCTTAACGGCAACCGAATTAATCAACACCGCTTGGGACAGCGCAAGAACGTTCCGTGGTTCTGATTACCGAGGTGGCGCCAATGGTGCTCGTATTCGTTTAGCCCCTCAAAAAGACTGGGAAGGCAACGAGCCGGAACGTTTGAATAAAGTAATAAGCAAACTAACCGAAATCCAAGCCGGATTGAGCAAAAAAGTTTCTTTGGCCGACTTGATTGTACTGGGCGGAACTGCTGCGGTTGAAAAAGCAGCCGGCGTTAAAGTACCTTTCACACCGGGTAGAGGAGATGCTACTGCTGAGATGACGGATGCCGAATCTTTTGACGTATTAGAACCATTACACGATGGTTTCAGAAACTGGTTGAAAAGTGACTACAAAGTACAGCCCGAAGAAATGTTGTTAGACAAAGCCCAACTAATGGGATTAACTGCTCCCGAAATGACTGTGCTTATTGGTGGTATGCGCGTTTTAGGCACCAATTACGGTGGCACTAAACACGGTGTATTTACCGAGAACGAAGGCGTATTAAGCAATGACTTCTTTGTCAACTTGACCAATATGAATTACTCATGGAACCCAACCGGTAAAAACTCATACAACATCGTTGACCGTAAAAGCGGCCAAACAAAATTTACCGCTACCAGAGTAGATTTGGTTTTTGGTTCCAACTCGGTGTTGCGTTCGTATGCTGAAGTGTATGCACAAGACGACAACAAACAAAAATTTGTGAACGATTTCGTAGCGGCTTGGACTAAAGTCATGAATGCCGACCGTTATGATTTGGCTTAATTAATTATAGTTAATCAATAAAAAAGGTGGTTCGTTTGAGCCACCTTTTTTTGTTTTTATGTATAGAGAACGAATGAGTGAAGTTATAAGCAGTTTTAATTCAATGTATTTATAAAAGCAAAACGTTCTTCACTATTTCGATCTTTTATAATTATAAAACTATTGACCTCTTTCTTGTCAATCTTATCTGCATCTGTTTTGCTGATTTCCTTACCGTTTACAATGAATCTTAATTTTTTTACCTCATAATTGTTCTCTTGTGCAGCTCTGTAAACAATTACACCATTCTCTTCGGCTTGTTTTCCCCAAAGTTTTTCCACAAGGTCAGAATTTTTAGGAATAACAACTAACTCTTCTCTTTTCAATTTGTTCCAAACAGGATGTCTTAAGTCTAATTTGGAATAAATTTTTGCAGAGAATGGATTTGCTACAATAATTGGATTATTTCCAATTAAAGATTTCGACATCGCTTCTTCTGCGAAAGTTTTTAAGGAAACAGTTTCAGTATTATTAAATCCTGATAATGTTAAAAAAAGAATTAGAAAAAAGATAATTTGTTTCATAATATAAATGTTCTCTAAAATCGCTGCCAACGGTTTCGGGCTTGGCGAAGGTGGCGATTTTCACCACAAATGTTGATGCGAAGAACCAAACTTTGATTAACCACAAATGTGTCTGCAGAGCACTGAACCGCCACTTTTGCCATACCCGTGTTAGCGGTTCGTTGCTTTTTCTGTTATTCTGTTCCAAGCTTATGCTCATATTCTGTGTAATTAATAAATGTTTTTCCATCGAAAAAGTATAGACCATTTTCTCTAGTCCCCACCCAAAGATTTCCATTTTTATCTTCCAAAATTTCCCAAATCCAAGGATTGATTAACCCATCTTTAAAATAGGTGAAAGTTTTACCATCGTAACGTCTAAGACCATCACTGGCACCAAACCAAAGATTTCCCTTTTTGTCTTCTATAATTCGGGTGACTTCGCTTGGCAAACCATCTTTTGTTGTAAAACTTTTAAATGTATTTCCATCATACCGATAGGCTCCACCCCAATTACTGAACCAAATATTTCCGTTTTTGTCTTGCAATTGAGGCCACCCCCAATTATGAGCTTTTGGTTTTGGTCCATCTTGAAATAAATCCATTGGTTTGAGGTTGGTTACAGATTTTCCATCGTAACAAAAAACACCTTCATTGGTTCGTCCACCTAACCAAATATTACCTGTATTGTCTTCTAAAATGCGTTCCATCTTATCATTACTGGTCAAAAAACCATTTACTGCTTCATTCATTGGAAAATGTGTAAATGATTTGCCATCGTAAATATAGACACCATCAATCGTTACAAACCATAGTTTTCCATTTTTTGCTTGTAACATATTGTATACCCAATGGGTTTGATAGACGGGGTTCTTATTAGGAGGCAGATTTTTTGGTATAGGAATCTGGATTTTGGAAAATGTCTTTCCATTGTATAGACAAAGTCCCACTTCAGTTCCCACCCAAATTTTACCATCTTTATCTTCCAAGATGCAATAAATTTTATTACAATCCAGTCCATCGTTTATTGTAAATTGGTTAAACGATTTTCCATCATACTTATAAAGTCCATGATTTGTGGTTCCGAACCAAAGGTTGCCTGATTTGTCCTGCATAAAACGGGAAACATTGCAATTCCCCAAGCTTTTAAAAACAGTTGGAAGTTCCTTTTCTTTTGGTAAGTCTTTTTTAACTGGGCTGTTGCAGGCAGTCCCCAAAAGTAGTATTATCAGGAAAGTAAATATTGGCATTAGTAATATTATTTTTTTCATTTGTCAAAAAGTCTTGAGGTTTTGTTATCTTCTGTCGGTTTG
>JBDLVY010000152.1:0-3475 GCA_039804545.1 Bacteroidota bacterium
TATGCGGTAGACATTTACCACAAAGCTTTAAAAGACAGCAAGTATGAATGTTTCCTTTCGGAAGATACGGCATTGCCAATGATGTATATGGATGATGCGATTAGGGCTACGGTAGAAATTATGCAAGCGCCGAGTGAAAGCATCAAGATTCGCTCATCTTATAATTTGGCGGGAGTGAGTTTTACACCTAAGGAAATCGCGGCCGAAATCAAAAACCACATTCCTGATTTTACCATTTCTTATCAACCCGATTTTCGCCAGAAGATTGCCGACAGTTGGCCGGCTTCTATTGATGACAAAGCGGCACAACAAGACTGGAATTGGAAGCACAAATTCGACTTGGCTACTATGACGGTGGAGATGTTGGAAAATCTTAAATAATATAAAAAACGCTACTTTTTGGGTAGCGTTTTTTAGTATAATACCTGTCGGCTTAGAGATTAGCCGTTTAGTCGTTTTGATTGGGTGCAGTAAGAGCCTATAGGTTGATTGCTGTTAATGCTTTGAGAACTTATGCTCTTATTAGCGTAAAGAATGGCTGTTGGTTTATAACCAGAAAATTAGTTTTTCTTTTCTTGTAGGGTAAGGATAAGTTCGTCTTCAATGGGTGCTTTGACTTCAATTACTTGGTCGGTATTGTCATTGGGCACAGTCATGGACAGGACATACTGTTTTATTTTCCAATTTCCATTGGCTAAAACCAAAACCCCTGACCCGCGACAGATTTTCATTTGGGTGTTGAGTAATTCATCAAACCAAGCTAATTTTTTATCACTGCTCAAGTAAATGTGTCGCTCTAGCGAAGTAAAGTTCCACGCTTTGCCTTTGTCAAAATAAGGTTTGGCAAAAGCCTGAAAAGCGGTTTTGTCCCAATGTTCGGTAGCGTCTGTTCCTATGAAGACCGAATCGTCAGTCATGGCATCGAAGTAGTTTTTGAAATTGGTTTCGGCAGCGTCTTTGTGCCAAGCATCAAGTGTTTTGTTGATTTGCTCTTTTGGGTCAACAACTGGTGCTTTTGCTTTCACTTGAGCGGTTATAGTCATACTTGTTATTAATGCGATCAAGAGGATAACTGCTTTTTTCATGAGGTTGTATTCTTTAGTGATTGTCTTTTGGTATAGTAAATATAATACTTGCCGTTAGTTTATAGCCATTAGTTTTTGTAATTTTATGAAAATAATTTCAATGTTGGTATGAAAAGTAAACAATGGTTTGGAGGATTTCTTTTGATGATGGTCTTGTGCTTCTCATTGACCGGCTGGTATTGCGCCAATAAAGACGATACTAAAACAAAGACAGCAACCAATCTGAATAGTAAGTTTCGTTCAGAAGACATTGCCTTGTCGTTTGACAGCACTCAGGTAGCGGCTTTTTATGCCAAATACCCTAAGTTGGTTTTATACCAAAAACAAGCGGTTTTGCTCTACCAAAAAAACCAATACAATTTTATTTGGTATGACAAGAAAGGCCGAAAAGAAACTGCCGAAGTCATTTACAACAAGCTGAACAATTTGTTTGAGGAAGGTCTTTTGGCTAAAGTTCCCTACAAAGAAGTCCTTGATGGTCTATTTCAAAAAACAGCTTCCAAGCCTAACCTTGATGTTGAGTTATTTTTGACCAATTACTATTTTTATTACACCAATAAAGTGCTTCAAGGAATTGATGACAGTAAAACCAATGAATTAGGTTGGTATTTGCCGCGAAAAAAACAATCTTATGTGGCGTATTTAGATTCTTTGTTGATTGACCCTAAGCTTATAGACAACAAAGAACAGTTGATAGGACAGTATTACAAGCTTAAAAATGTGTTGCAAAAATACCGCGCCCTTGAAAAAAATGGGGGTTGGAAAGCGATTGCTATTCCGGCTGATTTTAAGCAATTGAAACCCGGAGACAGTACGGAATTGGTGGCGCAAATCAGAACGCGATTGTTTTTGACGGAAGATATTGCCGTCGATTCAAAGCGACCGATTTATGATGAACCGATGCAACAAGCGGTATTGAAGTACAAAAAGCGCAACGGGTTTTCGGAAGATGCCCTGCTTTTGCCCAAACACTTAGCCGAAATGAATGTGCCGATTAGTGATCGTATCAAAACGATAATCGTTAACATGGAGCGCTGCCGTTGGGTTTCAAAAGATATTACTAAGGCCAAAGAATTTATCGTAGTGAATATTCCTTCGTATCGCCTTACTTATTTTAAGGAAGGGAAAGCCGCCTTGATTTCTAATGTGGTGGTGGGAACGGCTTTGAATGAAACGGTGATTTTCAGTGGGATGATGAGTTATGTTGTTTTTAGTCCGTATTGGAATGTGCCAACCAGCATTAAAAACAAAGAAATTCTTCCGGCGATTAGAAAGAACAAAAACTATTTGGCCAATCACAATATGGAGTGGCACAAAAACAACATCAGACAAAAGCCCGGACCGAATAATTCATTGGGGTTGGTGAAGTTTTTATTCCCAAATTCCAATAACATTTACTTGCACGATACACCGGCGAAGAACTTATTCAGCCAAGAGAAAAGAGCGTTTAGTCACGGTTGTATTCGCGTGGAGAAGCCAAAAGAACTGGCCAAACTCATCCTGCAAGATGACCCAAGTTGGACACCCGAAAAAATTGACGCCGCTATGAATGGCGGGAAAGAAAAGTGGTACACCTTGAAGCATAAAATTCCGGTATATATTGGTTATTTTACTTCTTGGGTGGATGATGAAGGCGTGATTAATTTCCACAAAGACATTTACGATAGGGATAATGCTTTGGCGAATTTGTTGTTGGGGGAGTAGGTTCTCGATACTATTTCATCTCATGTGAGCCATGAGCTGAAATCACTCGAACTGACGGCAAGTTGGTTAGAACTTCTCCCCGTGTTGTGACAAGTCTAAGCCCATGTTTTCTGATTCTTCTGAAACTCTTATAGGAATCATGATATTGGTTACTTTGAACAACAAATAAGCCCCGCCAAACGTAAATACGGAAACCAAAACCAAAGCCAGCATGTGGTGCCCGAAGATGTTCCAGCCGCCGTAGAGTAAGCTCGCATTTTCTCCTTTGGCAAAAATAGCCGTTAGGATCATTCCCATGATTCCGCCTACACCGTGACAAGCAAATACGTCAAGCGTATCATCAATTTGTTTTAGTTTTTTCCAGTAGACCATTTTGTTAGAGACTATCGCGCCGATGAATCCGAAGAAAATACTCTGCGGAATGGTTACATAACCCGCGGATGGGGTAATGACTACGAGTCCAACTACTGCGCCTATACAAGCACCGAGAGCGGATACTTTGCGCCCATTCAAGCGGTCAAAGAATACCCACGACAACATGGCGGAGGCCGAACAAATGGTGGTCGTGGCAAAAGCCATGGCCGCTGTAGCATTGGCTGCTAAAGCCGAACCGGCATTGAATCCGAACCAACCAAACCAAAGCATTCCGGTGCCCAACAATACAAACGGAATGTTGGTTGGGATGT
>JBDLVY010000153.1:0-10073 GCA_039804545.1 Bacteroidota bacterium
AGTCAATGTTGGCAATAATAATAATATGACTTTAAACAGTTTGTGTGTAACTGCAACTTCTCCATGCGTCGCTCCGGTAGCTCAAGCTTCGGGATTTACTTTGGGAACTTTAACATCTAGTTCCATTTCTTCTTCCTTTACAGGTTCTGCTAATGGCTATTTAGTTATCCGATCTTCAACCAATACACCTCCGTCCCAACCGATTAATGGAACCACATATTCCAGTGCTAACATTAATACTTTAGGTTCCGGCTTAACCTTTATTCAATCCGGTGCTTCTACAACAATTACAGACACTGGTCTTACTGGCAATACACTTTATTATTATTTTATTTATGCCTATAACAATACTTCATGTTCAGGCGGTCCGGCATATAATACATCAGGCGCATTAACCGGCAACGGTATTACTTGTCCTGCAGTACCAAGTTCAGTAGCCAGTTCTGGCATAACTTCTGGAGGATTTACTTTGAATTGGTCAGCGCCAACAGGTGGCTCTGCCAGTGCCCTAACCTATAGCGTTCAAGTAACCACTGACGCAGGTTATACAGCCAATGTTTCCGGATCTCCTTTTTCAGTATCGGCACCAACAGTCACATTAAATATAACCGGACTAAATACCGGCACAATCTATTACTACAGAATCTTAGCGGGTAACGGTTGTAATAGTGCTTATGTCACCGGGTCAATAACTACCTTAACTCCCAATCCTTGTTCAAACGCAACAACATTAAATTGCGGTACTAGTAATTTAGCAGGAACAACTGTTGGAAGTACAAATTTCACACACAATACAGGCTGTACCATGAGCAATTATGGGAAATGGTATACTTTTACCGGAGATGGAAACTTAAACACTATATCGGTTACGACAACTAGTTTCGATGCTGAATTGTCTGTATCAAGTGGTTCATGCGGTTCATTAACCAACATAACCTGTCAAGATAGCGCTTCAAACGGAACAGAAACTTACAGCTTTACTGCAACACTTGGTGTTACTTATTACGTCTATGTAGCCTATTGGTTATCAGGCGATACCACTACAGGAACATTTACAATTTCTCGAACTTGCACAACCCCATTTAGTCCTTGTGATTCTATCCCAAACATTAACACTTGTGGGTCAACAACAAACGCTACTATCGCAGCAGGCACGGGAACCTATGGTACTTCAGCATGTGGATGGACTACTTCAGGACAAGAACAGATTTATACATTCACCCCAACAACAACGGGAAATTATTCTATTTCACAAACTAGTTCATTCACTTATATTGACTATCAATTCAAACCGGTGTCTTTAGGTTGTAATAATAGCGGTTGGACTTGTATTGATGACATTTCAGGCGCGGGAAACAGCCCTAATTTCACTTTAACTGCCGGAATACAGTATTATCTTTTATTAGACCCTGAAAGCTCATCGGGAGGAAATTTGAGTTTTATTTTGAACTGTCCGGTAACAACCCCTATCAATGACGATTGTAGTAGTGCAGTTTCTTTAACCGTTAATCCATCATCCTCTTGCTCCACAAATACAACAGGTACTACTTTAGGAGCTACTCAATCACAAGCCGGTTGTAATGGAACTGCCGACGATGATGTATGGTATAGCTTTGTTGCCACCACAAATTCTCATACCGTAACGGTAACCCCTTCTTCTTTATCTGATGCCATAATACAAGCCTTTAGCGGAAATTGCGGCTCATTAATCAGTATGGATTGCGTTGATGACACCATCTCTTCAAATGAGTCAACCGTTTTAACAGGATTAACTATTGGAAATACTTATTACGTAAGAGTTTATAGTTACAGTGGTACTTCGGGTCAAGGAACTTTTACCATTTGTGTAACCTCAAACATTCCTTGTACGGGTGGATCAGGAGGCGGAGGAGCAACTGACAACTGTCCGATTATAATTGCAGGTGGTTTAGGTCTGAACGGTACTGACCCAAATCCGGTTAATGCTTGTGTTTCGACAACTTGTGTTAATTTAGAAGCAACTTATTTACAATTAAATCAGACAACTAATTACACTGTCCAACCAATTACTTATAATCCGCCATACCAATTTGGTTGTCTGCAAAATGCTGTGAGTATTAACGTGGATGATGTATGGTCTCCAGCCGTTTCATTACCTTTTAATTTTTGTTTTTATGGCACCAATTACAGCCAATGTTTAATCGGGTCAAACGGAACAATTACTTTTGACCTGACCAACAACTCACCAGGAGGTTATAACGGATGGTCTTTCTCTAATAACCTTCCAAACAATACTATGTTTTTGAATACTATTTTTGGAGTCTATCATGATATTGACCCCAGTAAAGGTGGTGAAGTAGGTTGGGAATTAATTACTTTAACTTCTGGCTGTAGAGCATTAGTGGCTTCATGGAACAATATACCAATGTTTTCTTCCAGTTGTAATGCCCAATTGTATACTGGAATGATTGTACTGTATGAAAACACTAATATCATTGAAGTTTATATTCAAGAAAAAAGTGTTTGTGCTACTTGGAATAGCGGAAATGCCATAGTTGGTATTCAAGATGCCACAGGAACACAAGCAGTAGTAGCTCCAAATAGAAATGGGCTAGATTCCGATTGGACAACGACTAATGAAGCTTGGAGATTTACCCCTTCTGGCACATCAATAGCTTCCATAAAATGGTATCAAGGTTCGGGAACGAGTGGAACGGTTGTTGGCACAAGCAATACTTTAAACATTTGTGCAACGACTACCACTACTTACACTGCCGAGGTAACATATACTCTTTGCGGTGGCTCGACTATGAAAATAACCGATGAAACCACTGTTACTGTTGGCACAAGTAAAGTCTGGAACGGATCTGTAGACAATGATTGGAACAAACCAAATAATTGGACACCCAATACGGCTATACCCAATAGCGCTGATTGCATTATTATACCTATTACCGCAAACAATCCAGTAATTTCCGGAACTAATTACAGTGCATTAGCGGGTACATTATCTATTCAAGATGGCGCAACTTTGACTATAAATTCAAACAATAGTCTTACCGTTACCAATTGGGTAAATGTAGCGGCATCAGGAACATTTATTGTCAACAATAGTGCGAGTTTAATTCAAATTAACGACGTTTCCAATACCGGAAATATTATCTACAAGCGAGATACTACTATCAGAAGTTTAGATTATGTTTATTGGTCATCACCAGTAGCCAATTATAGTTTAAGCAGTATTGCTACACCGCTATCTTTTTGGGGAATGTACAAATGGAATACTACTGTAGCCAATACCAATGGCGGACAAGGCAATTGGGAAAGCGCCGCCGGAGACAGCATGATTGCCGGAAAAGGATATATTGCCAGTGGACCAAGTACTTTTAGCTCAACAGTTGCAGCCACGTTTAACGGCAGTTTTACAGGTGTACCTCACAACGGAAATATAACTGTTCCCATTGCCCGTGGCAGCGACACCGATACAGAACTTCACCATGGAACCAATGGCTCAGAAATCACAAATTACAGCGACAACTGGAATTTAATTGGCAACCCATATCCTTCAGCCATAAGAGCTAGTCAGTTTTTATTTGACAACAGTACCAAAATCATGGGGAATATCAAATTATGGACACATGGCTCTTTGCCAGCCGTAATTGCCAGCCCTTTTTATAATACTTTTATTTACAACTATAGCCCAGGAGATTATTTAACCTATAATTTTACCGGCACCAGTTGCTGTCCGGCTGCAGGAGCTGATTTGTTTATTGGTTCCGGGCAAGGCTTCTTTGTTCAAATGGTTGATGGTGCAGCAGCTACAGATAATGTTACTTTCGCCAACAATTTAAGAAGCAACACTTATAGCAACAGCACCTTTTATCGATTGTCCAATTCCAATGTTTCCAACAGCATTGATGTTGAAAATATTGAGAGAAACAGAATATGGCTCGATATCATTGACAGTAACAATAGTTCAGACAGAACTTTATTCGGATACATTGAAGGTGCTACTATGGGCAACGACAGTTTCTTCGATTGTATTACACAAAATACCGGCGGAACGGCGATTTATTCCATATTAGACAATGCCAAATTTTCTATTCAAGGAAGGGCTTTGCCTTTTAACATCAATGATGAAGTGCCTATTGGGATAAATATTCCAACCTCTGGAAATTACTCCATTGCCTTAGCTGCTATCGACGGATTACTCAACAATCAAAACATTTATCTAACAGATAGCTTACTCAATATCACTCACGATTTGAAAGCAAGCCCGTATCAATTTACAGCTGAAAACGGCATCATAAACAACCGCTTTAAAGTGGTTTATCTCAATAATGCCCTAGACAATCCGGAGTTTTCAAATGACAATCAAGTAACTGTTATGATAAAGGATGAAGTAGCAGTAAGTTCCAATACTCATCAAATGGAATCAATTGTAGTGTACAATATACTCGGACAAAAATTAGACAGTTATTTTAACATCAACACCAACTATTTCACTCTTTCTAATCTTAGAAAAAACAATGCCGGTCTTTTATTGAAAATTAAATTACAAACGGGAGAAACTGTAGTCAGAAAAGTGATTTATTAAAGATATTTTAAAAACCTCCAAAAAGACCTTTACTTTATGTAGTGAAGGTCTTTTTCGTTGGCATAAGCTTCTCTTTCAAATGAAATATTGCGATAAGCACTATTTCTCTCTTTATACTTAATCAGCAAATACAAAAACTCCAAAAAATACCAAACAAAAAAAGGCAAAATCAACAACTCCAATTGCTGGCGCAAATGAATCTTTTCATGATTAAGCAAAACCAAATTGCTCTTACTGTCCGCAGATTTTAAAAATACCAACGGAAAAACAGTCAAACCCCTAAAACCTTTCGGAATTAAATATTTCGAAACGATTAGTATCATTACTTATAAAGTATTTAAATTTGCGTCTATGAATGAGCAAAATAATGAAAATAAATTAATCGAAGGCGAAGATTATTACTTAACACCCGAAGGTTACCGATGTTTCACCGAAAAATACCACTTAAAACGCGGCTATTGCTGCCGAAGCGGTTGCCGTCATTGTCCTTACGGATATGATAAAAAAACTGGAACTATTAAACCTAACAAATAAAATATGGGCGTTACCTTTCAGGTCGGGCTTTCCGTTGCAATCTTTTTTTTCAAAAAAGGATTTCCACTGCAATCCCTAACGCTTCAGGAAAAAACAACAAACAACTCATAACATACAACTCACAACCAAAATGACCTTTCAACAACAAATATTACAAGGAATCCCAACGGTTTTACCACAACCAAAACCCTACGAATCCGAAATCAATCACGCTCCCAAACGCAAAGAAATATTATCCGAAGACGAAAAGAAATTAGCGTTGAAAAATGCTTTACGCTATTTCGAACCGCAACACCATGCCACTCTAATTCCCGAATTCAAAGCCGAACTAGAAACCTACGGTCGCATCTACATGTACCGTCTTCGCCCCGATTACAAAATGTACGCGCGTCCCATTTCGGACTATCCCGGCAAATGCGAACAAGCCAAAGCCATCATGCTCATGATTCAAAACAATTTGGATTACGCCGTGGCCCAACATCCACAGGAATTAATCACTTATGGTGGCAATGGAGCCGTATTTCAAAATTGGGCGCAGTACTTGTTGACCATGAAATATTTGGCCGAAATGACCGAAGAACAAACCTTAGTCATGTATTCGGGTCACCCAATGGGCTTATTTCCTTCACATACTGAAGCACCAAGAGTTGTAGTGACTAACGGTATGGTAATTCCAAATTATTCCAAACCGGACGATTGGGAAAAAATGAATGCACTTGGCGTTTCTCAATACGGACAAATGACAGCCGGAAGTTATATGTACATCGGGCCGCAAGGTATCGTTCACGGCACCACCATTACAGTTCTAAATGGTTTTAGAAAAATAAAAAAATCTCCCAAAGGCGGTTTATTCGTAACGTCAGGTTTAGGCGGAATGAGCGGTGCCCAACCCAAAGCCGGAAACATCGCTGGTTGCGTAACCGTTTGTGCCGAAGTCAACCCAAAAATCACTCACATTCGCCATTCACAAGGTTGGATCAATGAGATTATCGACAACATAGAAGAATTGGTGCCAAGAGTAAAAAAAGCACTCGACAACAAAGAAGTGGTTTCCATCGCTTATTTGGGTAATATTGTTGATGTTTGGGAAAGATTCGACCAAGAAAATTTACATATCGATTTGGGTTCCGACCAAACTTCTTTGCACAATCCTTGGGCTGGTGGTTATTACCCTATTGGTTATACTTTCGAAGAATCCAATGATTTGATGGCCAATAATCCAGAGAAATTTAAGGAAGAAGTCCAAAAAACATTGCGCCGTCATGCCACAGCGATCAACAAGCATACTGCCAAAGGAACGTATTTCTTTGATTACGGAAATGCTTTTTTACTGGAAGCTTCTCGAGCCGGCGCAGATATTATGGCAGAAAACCACATCGATTTCAAATACCCAAGTTATGTGCAAGACATTATGGGACCCATGTGTTTTGACTACGGATTCGGGCCATTCCGCTGGGTTTGTGCCAGTGGAAATCCGGAAGATTTAGCCAAGACAGACAAAATTGCCTGTGAGGTTTTAGAGGAAATGATGAAAAACTCACCCGAAGAAATCCAACAACAAATGGCAGACAACATCCAATGGATTAAAGGTGCTCAAGAAAACAAACTGGTTGTAGGTTCACAAGCGAGAATCCTTTACGCCGATGCGGAAGGCCGAATCAAAATCGCGGAAGCTTTCAACCAAGCCATTGCCAGTGGTGAAATTGGTTACGTTATTTTAGGTCGAGATCACCATGATGTTTCCGGTACGGATTCGCCTTATCGTGAAACTTCCAATATCTACGACGGTTCAAGATTTACGGCTGACATGGCGATTCAAAACGTTATTGGAGACAGTTTCCGTGGCGCAACTTGGGTCTCCATTCACAATGGCGGCGGCGTAGGTTGGGGCGAAGTGATTAATGGTGGTTTTGGTATGGTTCTTGATGGTTCAAAAGCAGCGTCAAGACGCTTAGAATCAATGCTTTTCTGGGATGTAAACAACGGAATTTCACGAAGAAGTTGGGCCAGAAATGAAGGTGCCATTTTTGCGATAAAAAGAGCTATGGCTACGCAACCTTTATTGAAAGTTACCATCCCTAATATAGTTGATGATGAATTATTGTAACTAAAAAATATAGCCATGAAAAAGTTTGCCTTTCTTTCGATTTTTGTTTTGCTTCTTGCCTCTTGTAGTTCCGTAAGAGTCAATTCTGATTACGACAAACAAGTAGATTTTACAGCCTATAAAACCTATGCTTTCCACAAAACCGGAATTGATAAAGCCGAGATTTCCGATTTAGATAAAAAGCGAATTCTTCGTTCAATTGACGAAACCATGACGGCTAAAGGCTTTGCGAAAAGTGAAACACCCGACTTATTAATTGCGTTTTTCACCAAAGAAAGAGAAGAAGTGAATGTAAACCAATTCAACGCCGGCTGGGGTTATGGTTGGGGTTGGGGTTGGAATCCTTATTTATGGGGAGGAAATACTTCTGTTTCTCGTCATACCGAAGGAACTTTATTCATCGACATCATTGATGCCAAGAAAAAAGAGCTCATTTGGCAAGGTGAAGGCGAAGGCGTTTTAACCAAAGACACCAACAAAAAAGACGAGAACATTAAAGAATTTGTGACCAAAATATTAGCACAATATCCGACGCAGAAAAAGTAGACAGTGTTCAGTATTCAGTTGGCAGATTTCAAAAAATATAGACCGTAACAGAGATGTTGCGGTTTTTTTATGACTTTTATCACACTAAATTGTCCTAAGATTTGTAAATTTACGAACACAACAAAAGTATATTTATGGAAGCCCATTTTGAAAGCAACCCTTTGATTGACAGATTACCAAAGCACCTAAAGCAGTTTATCAAACCGCAAGATTACAGCGATTACACGCCAATAAATCAAGCCGTTTGGCGTTATGTGATGCGTAAAAATGTGGATTATCTTTCAAAAGTAGCGCATGAATCTTACCTCGATGGTTTGAAAAAAACCGGGTTGGAAGTCGATAATATTCCGAATATGTATGGCATGAACCGCATTTTGGCAGCAATTGGTTGGGCCGCTGTAGCCGTAGACGGATTTATTCCGCCCAATGCTTTTATGGAATTTCAAGCCTATAACGTTTTGGTGATTGCATCCGACATTCGTCAATTGGAACATATTGAATATACACCGGCTCCGGATATCATACACGAAGGCGCAGGCCACGCTCCTATTATTGCCAATCCGGAATATGCAGAGTATTTGCGTCGTTTTGGGGAAATTGGTTGTAAAGCCATTTCATCTTCGCGCGATTATGAAATGTATGAAGCGATTCGTTTGTTATCTATCCTAAAAGAAGCAGAAGGCACGCCAGAAGAAGAAATCAAGAAAGCCGAAGACCAAGTAGACTTTCTACAAAATAATATGGGAGAACTCTCTGAAATGTCCCGCGTGAGAAACTTGCATTGGTGGACAGTAGAATATGGCTTAATAGGAACAGTAGAAAACCCAAAAATATATGGCGCCGGATTGCTTTCCTCAATAGGAGAAAGTGCTTGGTGCATGACGGATAACGTAAAGAAAATACCTTATAACATCACAGCTGCCGACCAAAGTTTTGACATCACCAAACCGCAACCTCAGTTATATGTTACATCCGATTTTGCTCATTTGAGTTTGGTTTTAGAAGAATTTGCCAACACTATGGCATTGCGTACCGGCGGATTATCGGGGATTCAGAAACTAATCAATTCTAAGGCTTTAGGCACTATTGAATTGAGTACCGGAATTCAGATTTCAGGTTTGTTTACCAATGTAATTGAACACGAAGGCAAACCGGTTTATATACAAACCACAGGTAAAACTGCTTTATCTTACCGCGAAAAAGAATTGGTAGGTCATGGCACACAATACCATGCAGAAGGGTTTGGCTCACCAATAGGAAAACTCAAAGGCATTAACTTGGCTATTGAAGACATGAGTCCGAGAGATTTGCGTGCGTATGATATTTACGAAGCCGAAAAAGTAACTTTAGAATTCGAAGGCAATATTACCGTTACCGGAGAAATCATCACCGGCTCAAGAAATCTTCAAGGAGAAATTATCATTATCAGTTTTAGAAACTGTACAGTAACACATAACGACGCTGTTTTATTCCAACCAGAATGGGGCATTTACGATATGGCTGTGGGTAAAAAAGTAATTTCCGCATTTTCCGGTCCAGCTGATGTGAATAGTTTTGACATGGTGAATCACGTGCCTTCAAGTCATACAATTAAGGCCAAAAAATCGCCCGAACGAGAAGAATTAGAAGGATTATACCTCAACATTAGGAACCTACGCGAAGGTAAACCCGCGGTGATTTCTATTGAAAACACTTTTGATTTAGTGCAAAGCAAACATCCCAAAGACTGGTTGCTTTCTCTTGAAATAGCGGAATCATGTAACTTAAGCGGGAATACTGAACTACTGCATAACGTTTTAATTCATTTGGAAAAACTCAAGCAAAATCGCCCTGAAATTGCGCATTTAATTTCAGGTGGATTGGAATTGTTTCTGGAAAAAGTCAGCTTATAATTGACTCTGTAACTTTTGTTACTGCCAACCAAAGGAATACAGAATATCTTTGCTGAAAAATTACAATTATGGGATTATTAGACATTTTAGGCTTAGGCAGCAAATCTGAAAGCATAAAGGATTTTGTAAACAAAGGTGCGGTAATTATTGATGTAAGAACCGTTGGCGAGTTTCGTGATGGGAACATCAAGGGATCAAAGAATATACCGTTAGATACTATTAACGGTAAACTGGCTGAAATAAAAAAATTAGACAAACCGGTGATTGTTTGTTGTCGCTCCGGAATGCGAAGTGCTCAAGCAGCTTCGGTTTTAAAATCTGCCGGTATTGAAGTGATAAACGGCGGTGGCTGGCAAAGTTTGGAAAGTAAACTTTAAATCCAATTTTTCAACAATACTCTTTTTAAATCTAGACGAAA
>JBDLVY010000154.1:0-7781 GCA_039804545.1 Bacteroidota bacterium
ATACCATTTTTTAAATTTTTTTGTAAAGCACCATTTTTTGCTTAAAATCCTTTAAATGAATAGACTTAACACAGAAATGATAATCAAGATTCCGACTAAAATCACTTTCATTTTTTTAACATTTGTAGAGAACTTTCCTTGTTCTAGTAAAGGTGGCAGCAGAAATTTTACTATTTTTACACTTTAACCAATGAAAAAATGAAATCTAAAGCCACTTTAAAACAAATTGCCAAAGAGTTAGGTGTTTCAGTTTCCACCGTTTCAAAAGCCTTGAACGGAAGTCCGGAAATCAGTGAACCTACCAAACAACGTGTGCAGGAATATGCCAAATTGAAAAATTACAAACCGAATGTGATTGGTCTGAACCTCAAAAACAGAAGAACCAAAACCATAGGCGTGATTATTCCGAACATATTGAATTCCTTTTTTGCCAAAGTGTTTAGCGGTATCGAAAAAGTGGCCGATGAAAAAGGGTATAAAGTAATAATGTGTATTTCGAATGAATCTTTGGAAAAAGAAATCAATGCACTCGAGATGTTAAGCAACGGAACTATTGACGGTTTCATTCTTTCTATTGCAGAAGAATCCCAGAAATTACAAAAGTTCAGCCATTTCACTTCTATAATAAATGAAGGAACACCAATTGTCATGTTTGACCGTATTGCTGATGAAGTAAATTGCGATAAAGTAATCGTAGACGATTTAGAATCTGCAGTGAATGCCATGGAACATTTGATTAAAACCGGCTGTAAAAAAATAGCTTTGCTTTCCGCCATTGATGATTTGAGCGTTGGAAAATTAAGAGCAGAAGGATTTTATAAAGCATTGGAAAACCACGGATTGAAAGTAGATGATGACTTAGTGATTTTGGCCAATAATAATGAAGAGTTCAATGCAAAAATTGGGGGCTTTTTTATCAAAAACAAACCCGATGGTGTTTTCGCAGTAGATGAACATGCTTCAGTTACAGCCATGAAACTCGGCATCCAAAACGGTTATAAAATTCCGCAAGAACTTTCCATCATAGGTTTTGCAGATGGTGTTTGGTCACGCAGAATGACGCCTAGTTTATCCACTGTAAGCCAGCACGGACCGGAAATAGGAGAAGTGGCAGCCCAATTGTTAATCGACAAATTGGAAAGCGAAGAAGAAACGTTTACGTTTACCACGACCACCATAAAAACGGAATTGCGTCAAAGAGATTCTACGAAGAAATTATTCTAAAAATATAATTGGTTTCGGCCAAATTGTTTTTCTCCATAACAAGTTCAAAAGCCATGGCATTCTTTACCGCTATGGCTTTTATTTTTTCAATCTCACAGTCTTGGGAAAGAATCATAAAACAGTTGGTTTGGTCCGCTAAATAGTTTGGCAATTGCCCAAATAACTTTTCAAAATACTCAAAGTTTTCTCCACAAAACCAAGCTTGTTCTTTAATGCTTTTTGCCTCTTTGGGATAATAGGGCGGATTGATGATAATGCAATCGAAAGCATGGGTTTCTATTTTTTGGAACAAATCAGAATAAACGATTTTAAGGTTTAAATGATTTTTTTTAGCATTGGAAACCAAATAATCCAAAGCCGTTTGATTGAGGTCGGAAGCGGTGACTTGTGCTCCTTTTTTGGTGGCCAAAAGCGAAATGATTCCCGAACCACAACCCAATTCTAAAAAGGTTTTATTTTCCAAATCCATATCTTGGATAAAATCTAACAGAATCTTGGTGCTAAATGTCAACTGCGGCGGAAAAACATCGGGATGGATTTTGATTTTAATGTCGTCATACGCAAAATTCCTCGGTTTGGAATAGTAGAAATTCAAACCAAACTTTAAAAAAGGGTGCGATATTTTTTTGAGAAACTGTCTCATAATTAATTCAATTTGATTGAATTGATTTGCCACAATTTTGTCATGTTACTTTATTTTAACTTTGTTTTTCTTCTGATTTGTGTCCAATCACTCCGAATAAAAACCTTCAATCTCCGGTTGTCTGTATTTCCAAAGCTTGTGCAAGACCTTTATTTCATATGGATAATGATAAATCCCGGTTTTGTAGCGCCAACGCGAAACCGTTTGTAAAACAATTTTCTTGAACCCGCGAATCCTAAAATCGGAAACTGTCGGATAGTAACCATTTAACACCGTTTCAAAATTTTGAATCGTATCAATCATATAAGGTTTCAACCATGGCGTTAACGGGTTTTTTCGCAAATCAAAATTCTCCCAACTCGGCGAAATCCAATCGTCTAAATGTTTAGGAAACGTAAATCCGGCGTCGAGAATTTGTTGGTACAAATCCGATCCTTCTGTCGGCACCGGACTGAATAAGTAAATAATGATTTCGGCATTCGGGTTGATGACTTTGATTTCTTTGATGAAATTAATATCCCATAAAATTTGCTCATAAACTTCTTTCTCCGTTTTGGCTGGCATTCCGAGTACAAAAGACAATTCCGGAATAATATCGGCATTTTTCATTCGAAGCACAAAATCCTTAATCATTTGTCCGGTTTGCGTTCCGCCTTTATTCATTTGTTTTAACACAGCATCGTTTCCGGTTTCGGCACCGAGAAAAATCATTTTACATCCTGCTTTTCGCATTAGTTTTAGCTCGTCATCGCTGTACATATTAATCGTATCGATTCGGCCTTCGCCCCAATAACTGATATTGTCATTCAGGATGAGTTCCGAAAATTCGAGCACTCTTTTTTTCGACGTAAAAAAATTATTGTCGTGAAATTCTACGGCATCAATGTTGTATTTGGCTTTAAAATATTTGACATCTTCGTAAATTCTGGCAGCCGACATGCCTTTCCATTTGGCGTTATAAATGGGAACCACGGCGCAAAACGAACACGAAAAAGGGCATCCCATGCTCGAATGGTAGGACAAGGTCTTATGGCCCATGAAGGTTTTGGCCAAATAATTTTCTACCGGATAAAACGAATTTAGATAGTCATACGGAAACTTAGGCAAGGTGTCTTGGTCGAGCAACGCTTCGACAGCAGTTTTGATGATTTCGCCTTTGTCATCTTTGTAAATCAGATTTTTGATGAGATAGATTTCGTCTTTTTTATTTTGTTCCAATGCCGTAATTAGCGACGGAAAAGCCACATCGCCCGGACCATTGATGATATAATCCACTACGCCCGATTCTAAAGAAACTTTATACTGATTGGCCGCAAAATAACCACCCCAAACTGTTATGGTTTCCGGAAATTCCGCTTTTATTTTTTGGGTAAACGGAATCGCCTGACGCAATTGTGGTCCGGGCATTACCGTAGAACCAAAGTATTTGTAGTCTCCGGTTTTCAAATAATTCTCAATCGTTTCCCAAGGGTTTTTCTCCACATTGCCATCCACAAAAACATAATCATAATGCCCATGAACCGAAGCGCCAACTTGTAAAATCGAGTTGGGAATGCGGTGCTTGCCGTTAGCACTTTTGGGATTGAATAGGATGATTTTGTTCTTTTTCATAATTTAAAATGCGCTGCAGCATCTGCTACAAGCCGGAAATAAGCCGCCACTGGTCATTAAGTCGGCGCGGAATTTTTTTAATTTTTGACCGTTCCAGATTTCCTGAAGCGAGTTATCATAAAGATTACCAACCGTCAAGTTATAACATCTGCCATGTGATGGAATAATAGTGCCATCAGACTTAATCATCACATTAGAAAAAGCATCATTGCATATTTTGCCAATTATTTTTTCGGGTTTATGATAAAATTCTATTAGTTTTTCTTGGGTTTTAATCTCTGGTGAAAATGAAATAGGAAAGGCATAATCAGTATTTTTAATCTCTTGTATTTCGCTCCAAAGCAATTCCAAATCATAATTGTCAATATTCGTCTCTTCTACGTTTGAAGCTGTCGCTGCATAGTTATTTCCCCAGAGCAGGTTATGTCTGTCAGCTACAGACTGCGGCGTGAAATTGGTGTGCATGAAGCCAATGGTTTTTAACGGGTACTCTTTGAAAAAATCGGCAAATTCTTTTAAGTAGCCAATGTTCCATTCGGTGATGACACAAAAAATAGAGATTTTCTGTTTGGGATTTAAATTCCAAATAGCGTCAATGCCTTCAATTGCTTTTTGAAAAGATTTTTGATGACCTCTTATTTCATTATGGATATCTTGTGGTCCGTCGAGAGAAATGAACAATTCATCAAGATTATATTCTACTAGTGTTTTTGCTTTTTGTTTCAGTGTGAGGGCATTGGTAGTTATGGATGTTTTGATGTTTCTACTTTTGGCATATAATAAGGATTCTTCTAAATGAGGATAGACCAATGGCTCTGTAAATCCATAGCCTAATCTTGACTTCGGATAATATAACGCCATATCATCAATTATTTTTTTTAATAATTCCAAAGGCATATTCAGGGGTTGCGTTCCGATGAGGTTTTGAGCAAAATTGGTTTCCATGGTTTTTGTTCCAACATCACACATTTTGCAATGCAGGTTGCACACATTATTTACCCCAAGAACAATCCACTCCGGATGGAAAAGATAGTTTTCAGGAAAGAACTTTTTGTTTGAATATTTCAATATTTCATTAATCATGGGCAGATATACGGTTTAAAAGTGGCTTGGCTAATTTGAATAAAACCATAACTGTTAATTGGGCAATAGCACTTCCTAAAAGCACTCCGGTTATTCCGTAGTTTAAATGTAAAAACAAACTACTCAAAGCCGAATTGATTATGACTCCGATTAATAGGTTGATTACCACTATTTTTTCCTGATGCTGTTTGAACAAATTTACAATATCTAATCCATAAATATAAGAAGGATATACATATAGGAATGCTACACCGAAAAAAATTAAGGGTAAATTGGTTTTTAATAACCCAATAGAAATGACTTGAATAATGATTAGACAAATAGGAACAATTAAAAGGCCAATCAGGGCAAGCATTTTTTTAGATTTCACCATGCCATTTTCGTTGTTTCTGTAAATCATTTTGGTAAAAGGAGCATAGATAAATGCCGATATTGACATGATAAAAACCAGCAGATTGTTGAGGATTTGATATTCGGCCGTGATGATTTTGTTGCCAAAATTTTCAATGATGTAAACGTCAATTCTCGAAACTAAAAAGCCCATAATTGAAAGCAGAAAGAAGGAAAAAGATTTTTTAAAATATGCCAATTGGAGCTTTGCTTTTCCAAGGAAAAAATAATTTTTAAACAGCATACAATAGAGTAATCCTTTTAGGAGTTGATAAGTACTAAAACTAATCAAAAGCAAATAGGTGTTGAGCTGCGATTTTAAACAGAGGAAAACTATGCTAAAAATCAAAAAGCTTCCAATTTCTATCAGCATCGCTTTATTGAATTTTTTTTCATAAAGTAACAACGCTTCAATAGAATGATTCAAATAGCGCCCAAAAAGCCAGAACAAAATCCAAATGCCAAAATGAATCGGAAACAAGAAAAGGCCAATGCCTGCAAACAATAAGACCAACGGAAATCGGGTGGTTGTGTTTTCTGAAAAAACGGCCACCATATCGGCTGGGTTTTGACTAAATTTTCGAAGTAAATATTCTTTATTTCCCCAGTTGATGATTTGCAAAGCGAGCAAACAAAACAGATAAATCGAGACAAAATCACCCCAAATTTCCTTGTTTGAAAAATGAATAACCATAAAAGGAATCACCAAGCCAAAAAACGAAACCAGCACCTGTCGTAAGGTATTGTTCGTAATGAGATAAAGCTTTTTTAACGAGTTCTTTTTCAAGGTAAATTAATTTTTCTTAACGTATAAAATCCAATTCCTCGGCCGTAATCAGAAAGATAAAGAATATATTTTTGGTCCATAAGCATCGGCTTTAGTTTATGGCTATTGTCAAATGTCAGCTGCTGGTTTTTGTAAAAAATTTGATTGTTTTTTAACGCAAGCAGTTGAAAGGTTTTGAAGTTTGGATTCCATAGGATTACTTTCTCTTGTCCATCCCAGAAACTAGCAGTCAAAAAATAGTAATTGATTTCGCTATTGGTTTGAATGTTATAATCGTAAATCAAAATCGGACCGTCTTCAAGTAAAAGAGTTGATTTTTCCGGTTTTGCCTTTGTAAAAAGCAGTATCAAAACCATAGGAAAAAAAGTTGCTGTTATTACTATTTTCCAATGGACACTTTTATGAAATAGGGCAATGAATACTCCAAAATACATCACCATCAAATACAATCTCCAATACGAAAACGGGAAAACATTTTCTATAAATAGCGCTAACGGAAGATTGTTTATCAAAAATAGAAGACCCAAAAAGACACTTTTTTTCACCATTGACAGGTCGCTTATTGCCAAAGCGAAAAACGAAAACAGCAATAGGATTAAAGTATAAGTACTTCCGTAAGGCGAAAGAATTATCATCGCCAAAATCCAATAGGAGAAAACAAACAGTGTGTTGGAACCTCTTTTAGAAATAAAATACCCAAGGACCAAAACACCTGTTTTAAAAGCCATCATCAAGCCGGAAAATAAAACCGGTGCATTGAAAAATGCCTCTGGATTTTCTACAGTGTCAAACACCAAAAGTTCTTTTAGGAACATATAAACCGATTGGTAATTGTCTACATAAGCCGAAGCAATTTCACCGTTGGATGCCTTAAGTAAAACTTCTTTTACATAGAAAAGCCAAAGGTCAACTCCGGTGAATAAAACAGCGATTCCAATAAGTAACAAACACGAGAAAGTCAAATAGAACAAAGGTTTCCATTGTTTTCTGAACAGTAAAAGCGCCACGAGCAAAACCGGAAATACTTTGAGTACAATAGCCAAACTCCAAAAAATGCCCATCGATTTCCATTGTTTTTTTTCATAAGCCAGCCAACCTTCGGCCAACAAAAAGAACAACAGAAAATAAACTTGACCAAAGAGCAAATTGTTTTTTATCGGTGCCCAAAATACAATTGGAATCAGCCATGCATAGCGCCAATCAATTTTATAATAATTGCTTAAACGGTAAAGGCTGAAGACCAATAAAACGACTGAAATTCCGTTGAAAATCAATTTGGCTACAGCCAAAGAAAATATCGAAAAGAGGGCGAAAAAAACCGCTAAAAAAGGCGTATTCGGGGCATAACTCGCAAAAATTCCCGAATGGCCTAAATGGAAAATCGCTTTGTTGAATTCGTAAGGAAAATAAATATCCGAATTGAAATGGCCTTCAACCAAAAATTTTCCGCCAAAATAATAATTGGCAAAATCGTGAATAGGGAAGTCAATCGCTTTATAGCCATAGTAACCGCAAAGCAAAAGCAGCGGTAACCAAGGATAATATTTTGAAAGGACACTTTTCATAGGTTTTTAAAAAGGGAAAAAGAAACCAATTTTGTTCTTTGCAGAAAGTAAGAAACAGAAACCCTTACAACGCCTAATCCGTAGGTGATACTTCTGCTGAAATTAATCGAACTCGCTTCTTCAAAATAGTTGGCCGGACAGGAAATTTCGCCAATTCGGGCTTTCAAAAAGCAACATTGTGCCAAAATTTCATTGTCGAAAACAAAATCATCCGAGTTGTTTTCAAAGTCGATTTTTTCTAACAATCGGGCATCAAAGCAACGGTATCCGGTATGGTATTCCGATAGTTTTTGATTCATTAAAATATTTTGGAGGAAAGTCAACATCCTATTCGAAACATATTTATACAAAGGCATGCCGCCTTTTAATGCGCCTTTGCTCAAAATTCTCGACCCTAATACAACATCATATTGATTACTGGAAACCATTGAGCACATGGCCGGAATTAATTGGGGTGTGTATTGGTAATCGGGATGCA
>JBDLVY010000155.1:0-5830 GCA_039804545.1 Bacteroidota bacterium
GGTTATAATGATTTGTCCCAAGTGGAAATCGGTTATGGTTATCCTTCGGGCATTTACAATGTATCAGTAACCCAAGAAGGCAAAGCAAAAACCCTTCGAGTGATTAAAAAATAAAAACAACTGCAATGCAATAAAAAACGGCTACTTGAGAAAGTAGCCGTTTTTGTTTATTTAATTTTTTAAACTGAAACTGTGACTGTAAACTTTAATTCGCCACTTCACTAATAAACTTAATTCGCATCAAGCGCAATTCTTCGATATCATAATCGCCGTCGAATTCTTTTAACGCATCTTCAATTTTATCGGATTCAGAATCCATAAAATAGTCGTGAATTTCTTCTTGTTGGTCTTCATCTAAAATTTCGTTGATCCAATAGCTGATATTCAATTTGGTTCCCGAATAAACAATCTGCTCCATTTCTTTTAGCAAATTATCCATCGTAAATCCTTTGGCTTTAGCGATATCATCCAAAGATAATTTTCGGTCGATATTCTGAATGATGTATAATTTATTCGAAGAATTGGCACCGGTAGATTTAACCACCAAATCATCAGGACGAATGATGTCATTGTCTTCAACATATCGCTCAATCAATTCAACGAATTCTTTCCCGTATTTTTTAGCTTTGCCTTCTCCAACGCCGTGAACATTACTCAGTTCATCAATCGTAATTGGGTATTTCAACGCCATATCTTCTAAAGATGGATCTTGGAATACCACAAATGGCGGCACACCGAGTTTTTTAGCCACCTTTTTACGCAACTCTCGCAACATGGCCATCAAGGCTTCGTCGGCAGTTCCGCTTGATTTGGCTGCGGTTACTATGGCTTCATCTTCGCTTTCACTGTATTCATGGTCTTCCGACATCATAAACGAGAACGGACTTTGGATAAACTCGTGCCCTTTGTCGGACACTTTTAAAATACCATAAGTTTCGATGTCTTTGGTCAATAAACCATCGACCAAAACCTGCCGAATAAGGGCCATCCAATAACGCTCATCAAAATCAGAACCACAACCAAAGAAAGTTTGGGTATCTGTTCTGTGGGCTTTTATAGTCGCATTTACCCTTCCGATAAGGGTAAATACAACTTCTTTTGATTTGTATAAATATTTGGTATCGCGAACGACTTCCAATAAAATTTTGACTTGAGATTTGGCTTCGACTTTACTTTTCGGGTTGCGAACATTATCATCCATATCAGCACCTTCACCGGTTTCACTATCAAATTCTTCCCCGAAATAATGCAATAAAAATTTACGTCTCGACATCGAAGTTTCGGCATAAGCCACAACCTCTTGTAATAATGCAAAACCAATTTCCTGCTCGGCTACAGGTTTGCCCGACATGAATTTTTCTAATTTTTCGACGTCTTTATAAGAGTAGTACGCCAAACAATGACCTTCTCCTCCATCGCGACCGGCACGACCGGTTTCTTGGTAATAACTTTCAAGAGATTTTGGGATGTCGTGGTGAATTACAAAACGCACATCCGGTTTATCAATTCCCATTCCGAAGGCTATCGTAGCAACAACCACTTCCACATCTTCCATCAGGAACATGTCTTGGTGTTTGGCCCGTGTTTTAGCATCTAATCCGGCGTGATAGGGAACGGCTGAGATTCCGTTTACCTGTAACACTTCAGCAATTTCTTCCACCTTTTTACGGCTTAAGCAATAAATGATACCCGATTTGCCTTTATGTTGTTTGATGAATCGAATGATATCCGCTTCTATATTTTTGGTTTTGGTACGTACTTCGTAAAACAAATTCGGACGGTTAAAAGATGCTTTAAAAGTCGTGGCGTCTGACATATCTAAGTTTTTCAGAATGTCTTCCTGAACTTTTGGTGTAGCCGTAGCCGTTAAACCAATAACCGGCACATCTCCTAATTGTTTGATAATGTGTCTTAGATTTCGGTATTCGGGTCTGAAATCGTGTCCCCATTCAGAAATACAATGGGCTTCGTCAATCGCCACAAAAGAAATGGGCACACTTTGCAGAAACTCTACATATTCTTCTTTGGTCAAAGATTCAGGTGCCACATAAAGCAACTTGGTAATGCCTGAAACAATATCTTTTTTAACCTGGTTGATTTCGGTTTTGGTAAGGGATGAATTTAACACATGAGCAATACCGTTTTCAGAAGACAAACTTCTGATGGCATCAACCTGATTTTTCATCAAGGCAATAAGCGGAGAAACTACAATAGCAGTTCCTTCTTGTATTAGAGCCGGCAATTGATAACACAATGATTTTCCGCCACCGGTTGGCATTATAACGAAGGTATTATGTTTGGTGATAATACTTTTTATGACTTGTTCCTGTAATCCTTTGAATTGGCTGAAACCAAAATACTTTTTTAATTCTTTATGGATGTCAATTTCGTCTAAATTCATTCTGTGTTAATGGTATTTTTACATAAATTTGCAAACATAAAGATACGACTTTCTTTTATACACACAAATTTTATCTTATTACAATTTTGATACCTAAAGAAACTATTTTAGCCTCTGCCAAAAAGACAATTTTATCTGAAAGTGAAGCCATTGCAAAGCTGGTGGATTTTGTGAGTGACGATTTTGTCCAAACCGTTGAAATCATCTACAATGCTACAGGAAGATTAGTAGTGACCGGGATTGGTAAAAGCGCTATCATTGCCCAAAAAATTGTGGCCACTTTAAACTCTACCGGAACGCCATCCTTATTTCTGCACGCCTCCGAAGCCATTCATGGTGATTTAGGTATGGTACAACCCGGCGATGTGGTGATTTGTATTTCTAAAAGCGGGAACAGTCCGGAGATTAAAGTTCTGGTTCCTTTATTGAAAAGATTCGGCAACAAATTGGTAGCCATTACCGGAAACACTACATCGTTTTTAGGCAAAGAAGCTGATTATGTTTTGAATACTTATGTAGAAAGTGAAGCCTGTCCGAATAATTTGGCACCAACCAACAGCACGACAGCCCAATTAGTAATGGGAGATGCATTGGCGGTTTGTTTAATGGAAATGAGAAACTTTACCGCAGAAGATTTTGCCAAATACCATCCGGGTGGTGCTTTGGGTAAAAAATTATTGTTGCGTGTGGGCGACATGCTCGATACGACACACAAACCTATTGTTGCCCCTGACTCTAACATCAAAACGGTTATAGTAGAAATCTCTGAAAAGCGTTTGGGTGTTACAGCGGTTGTTGACAATCAAAAAGTAATCGGAATCATTACTGACGGCGATATCCGCAGAATGTTGAATAAAACAGAAACCATTTCAGGATTGGTCGCCAAAGATATTATGACTGTAAACCCTAAAATGATCAATTCAACTGATTTGGTTAGTGATGCTTTGAATATTTTGGAAGATTTCTCTATTACGCAATTGGTCGTTGTGGATAACGGTGAATATAAAGGCGTTTTACATTTGCATGACATTTTAAAAGAAGGCATCGTATAATGGCTAGAAAACCTATGGGCGAGATGTCTTTCTTAGATCATCTCGAAGAATTAAGATGGTTATTGGTAAGAAGTACATTGGCAATTGTAATTATTGCTTGTGCTTGTTATTTTATTGATGATTATATTTTTGACCAAATCATTTTTGGACCGAAAGATCCCAATTTTATCACCTACCGTTTCTTCTGTCAATTGACCCGATTTTTTGGAGTTGATGACTCTTATGCTTGTGCCACTGAGTTTGCATTCATCATACAAAACACAGAGGTTGGCGGACAGTTTTCTATTTATTTATGGATACTAATTACTGCTGGTTTTATCCTTGGTTTTCCTTATATTCTTTATGAATTTTGGCGATTTATCAGTCCGGCACTCTATGAAAAAGAACGCAAAAATGCTGCCTTATTCATCATCGTGTCTTCATTATTATTTTTTATCGGAGTTTTATTTGGTTACTTCGTCATAGTCCCGCTCTCGATTAACTTTTTTGCCAATTTCAATGTGAGTCAGGCCGTAGTCAATCAGTTTACTATTGATTCTTATATCAGTATGATCAAGACATCAGTAGTGGCAAGCGGATTGGTTTTTGAATTGCCAATTATCATTTATTTCCTAACCAAATTAGGATTGGTAACGCCCGCCTTTTTAAGAAAATACAGAAGAGCTGCGATTGTAATTATTTTGATCGTAGCCGCGATAGTTACACCACCGGATATTCCTAGTCAGGTTGTGGTTTCTATTCCGATATTGATTTTATACGAAGTGAGTATTTTAATTTCCGCAGTAGTGGTTAAAAAAGAACAAGAAAATGGCTGATTTAGTAAAAGAATTTAACGACTATCGTTCTAAAATGAACGAAAAGTTATTGGCAGACAATAACAAAATTGTAAAGCGAATTTTCAATCTAGACACTAATGCTTATGCCGAAGGCGCTTTGGACGTAAAAACCAAAGAGCTTCTAGGTTTAGTGGCTTCAGCGGTATTGCGTTGCGATGATTGTGTAAAATACCATTTAGAAACCAGCTACAAAGAAGGCGTAACCAAAGAAGAAATGATGGAAGCTATGGGTATTGCCACTTTAGTTGGCGGAACCATCGTAGTACCGCATTTAAGAAGAGCATACGAGTTTTGGGAAGCATTAGAAGATTTGAAAATTTGAAAATGAAACAATTTGAAAATTATCTTTCGAACGATTTGTTAACATCAATTGCCAATCGTCTATTTTTTCTTAATTTTCCAAAATATAAATTTACAATTCAAAAATCTGGTTTGGCATTTTCAAATTTCCAAATCTTCAAATTTTCAAATTAATGAAACTCAGAGCCGAAAATTTAGTCAAAACCTACAAAGGCAGAAGCGTTGTAAAAGGCATTTCTGTAGAAGTAAATCAAGGAGAAATTGTTGGGCTTTTAGGTCCAAATGGTGCCGGAAAAACCACTTCTTTCTACATGATTGTAGGCTTGGTAAAACCCAATTCAGGAAACATCTATTTGGACGACATGAACATCACCGATTTTCCGATGTACAAACGTGCCCAAAACGGAATTGGTTATTTGGCCCAAGAAGCTTCAGTGTTCAGAAAATTGAGTATTGAAGATAATATTTTGAGTGTTTTGCAACTGACCAAACTCAGCAAAGAAGAACAAGTCGCTAAAATGGAAAGTTTGATTGCCGAATTCAGTTTGGAACACATCAGAACCAACCGCGGTGATTTATTATCCGGAGGAGAAAGAAGAAGAACTGAAATTGCTCGTGCTTTGGCTACGGATCCAAAATTCATTTTATTAGACGAACCTTTCGCCGGAGTTGACCCGGTTGCGGTAGAAGACATTCAAAGAATTGTAGCCCAATTAAAAAATAAAAACATCGGCATCTTAATTACCGACCATAACGTACAAGAAACGTTAGCAATTACTGATAAAACCTATTTGATGTTTGAAGGAGGAATTCTAAAAGCCGGAATCCCGGAAGAATTGGCCGCCGACGAAATGGTGAGAAAGGTTTATCTCGGACAAAACTTTGAATTGCGTAAAAAGAAGTTACATTTCTAATTAGAAAATAGACAAAAGAGAATAGAACAAAGACTATTCATTATGCAAAACACTTCACACAAAAATTGGAAATGGGGTTTGTTTTATTACAATAAAGAAGACCAACGTGTTTTTGTTGAAAAGCCCAACCCAAATCATGGTATTACTTTAAATTTTGCCCATCCGAAAGCCTATTTAACATTGTTGTTTGCGGTTTTGTTTTTCGGCTTTATAATTTATATGATCACAAAAAAAGCTTCCTAATGGGAAGCTTTTTTTACTGTAACTATTTTGAAAATTAGTAATAAGTATAACTAACTGACTCTTGTATAACATTTGATGCATTTC
>JBDLVY010000156.1:0-12980 GCA_039804545.1 Bacteroidota bacterium
GCCGGCTAAAACTTCAATATCCATATCGTTTTCCAAAGGTACAATCGGGCAAGAATATTTGTGATTGTATGCACAATACGGATTATAAGCTTTGTTGAAATCGATAGTGACTGTTTCCCCATTTGGAATTCTCATATCAATATAGCGTCCGCCAAGATAACTTTCCTTACCGCAAGTCAGGTCAGAAAACGGCAAGAACAAATAATCTTCATAACCTTCCTTTTTGGTCAAATCGATATTTTGGTACAGGTTTAATTGGAAGGATTTTCCGTCGATGGCAAAAGTCAATTCCACATATTTTACATATTCCGGCAAACGCGTACCGGTAGTTTTCATTTTAAAAACTTTTTCATCTGGCGTTCTCTTAAATTGGGCTTCCACTATAAACTTTTCATTAATCGGGAAAAAGTCTAGGCCTTTGAAAACTTTAAAATCTTCATCGGTCAGCGGACTTTCCTCTCGATTTCCGTACTCTTTATTGAGTGTATCTTGGAATTCTTTCGCAGTTTCTTGAGCAGTTAGCCAAAAAACATTAAGCAATAACCACAAAAAAAGTATTTTTTTCATCGTACAGTTTTTAACAAAAATACAGCAAAAATTGTTTGCAACCTCAGAAAATTAGCGCCTTTGCTAGTGGGTAACTTTGTAACTTTACAGTATCAATCCGACATCATGCTCAAAACTGGTTTCCAACGCTACATCGATAACTTCAAAGGCTTTTCCAGAGAGATTTGGATACTGACCATTATTACCTTTATCAATCGTGCGGGTACGATGGTGTTGCCGTTTCTTTCTAAATACTTAAAAGAAGATTTGGGGTTCAGTTACAGTCAAGTCGGTTGGATTATGGTCTGTTTTGGGGTTGGTTCAATGCTTGGTTCATGGCTTGGCGGAAAACTTTCTGACAAAATTGGTTTTTACCGCATCATGATTTTTAGTTTGCTTACTAGCGGATTGATGTTCTTCGTTATTCAATACATTACCAGTTTCATCGGACTTTGTATCAGTATGTTTGCCATCATGTCGGTGGCTGATATGTACCGACCGGCAATGTTTGTTTCTATAGGTGCTTATGCCAAACCCGAAAACAGAACAAGAGCACTGACATTGGTTCGACTTGCTATCAATTTGGGTTTCGCAGCTGGACCGGCATTAGGCGGATTAATCATTATGAATATTGGGTATAGCGGTTTATTTTGGGCAGATGGAATGACTTGTATCGTAGCCATTCTTATCTTTTGGATGAAAGTCAAAGAGAAAAAGAAATCGGCTTTCACCGACAAAGTTCACCCTGGCGAAGTATTGACCCATTCGGTTTTTAAAGACAAACCATTTTGGTTATTTCTTTTGACCTGTTTAATCTCCGGTATATTGTTTTTTCAATTATTCACAACCATTCCGCTTTACCACAAAGAACAGTTTAACTTAACCGAATTCCAAACCGGATTATTGCTTACTATGAACGGAATATTGGTGTTTTTCTGTGAAATGGCAATCGTTAGTTATATAGAAAGAAAGAAAATAAACAAAGTAAAAGTGGTGGCTTTTGGAGTTCTACTGATGTCTATTAGTATGTTTTTAATGCTCATTAATACTTGGGTTGGTATTTTAACCCTCATGATGTTGTTTATGACATTTGCCGAGATGTTTGCTTTTCCGTTCTCAAATTCGGTTGCTTTGAGTCGGGCACCAAAAGGTCACGAAGGTCGGTATATGGCGATTTATACAATGAGTTTTAGTTTGGCCCATATTCTCAGTGCCAAAGTCGGTATGGAAATCATAGACTATTATGGGTATCAAATGAATTGGTTATTTATGGGTTCGCTCGGACTCATCGGCGCTTTTTGTGGGTATTGGGTTTTTAAGATGATTCAAAAGGAGAATAAACTGTAAATCTTTGACCGAAAATAAACACCTCATATAAAGATGGATTAGAGGTTTTCTAACCTATAATCAAACAAGCTAAAGCCTATTTAAATAAAACCAGCAAAGAACTTAAAAGTTAAAATTTTGTAAATCATTCTTAAAAAAAAATGAGAACTTCATAAGTTTGAAAAGACAAATTGTATAACCTAAATTTTAAATTTTGTATCATGAAAAAAGAATTGAGTTTAGTAATTAGCCTTTTATTACTTTGCCCTGTTTTTAATTTTGCCCAAACCAACAAATCATTTACTTGGGCATCGGAAAATTCAAAAGACAATGTCGTCATGACTTGGGACAAAAACACTCCTGAGCAAGAAATGAAAGACGATATCAAAGCTTTGAGTGAGTATGGCGTAACGATTAAATACCAAAACGTTAAACGAAATACTAAAAATGAAATTACCGCTATTGAGGTTTCATTTGAAGACAAAAATGGCAATAAAGGTTCGTTGAGTTATGCCAATAAAAATCCGATAACTACAATTAAATTCTTTAAAAACGGTGATGAAGTCGGATTTGGAAATGCCCCAAATTCATTTGGAGAAAGCCCATTTGTAGCCGATTTTTCCGGGAATGAAAATTTTATAAAAGAATATAATTTCAATTTTGACAGCGACAGTTTATCGACTGATAAATATGAATTTAAGCTTCCCAACGCCAAATCTTTCGGACAAACTAAATCAAAAATAATTCTCAAGAAAGACGGTAAAAAAACCTTAGTAATTGAAGATGGTGAGGTTGTTGAAGGCGGAGAAGATTATTCGGCAGAAGAAATTGAAGAGATTAAGAAAAATAACCAAACCAAAAGCTTTAACAATGATGACATTTATAACTTCAGTTTCAATAACAATAGTGACTTGGCTGACCAAATGAAAAAAATGCAGCAACAAATTGATCAATTGATGAAACAAAACAAACAAGACAACGACAAATCATCAATCGATAAAGATTTGAAAGATTCTAAAAAAGAATTAGAAGAAGCCAAAGAAGAACTCGAGAAAGCCAAAAAAGAACTTCAAAAAACAAAGAAGGGTTTGAAAACTCAAAAAGCATAAAAATAAGAAACCGCTGAAATGCGGTTTTTTTATGTCGTCAATCATCAATCAAATTACAACATGAAAAATCAAATCACTTTTTTATTTTCCTTATTGCTATTTACAGGAATTATCAGCGCTCAAAACAATTCAAGTATCAAAGGAAAGCTAGTAGATAAAGACCAAAAGCCACTAAACGGAATTCAAATTACTTTACTCCAAGCCAAAGACAATGCCATAGTAAAAATTGAAATCTCTGATGTCGAAGGCCAATTCGAATTCAATAATCTAAAAGAAAGTGATTATAAAATACAAACAGACGATATCAACTTCAAAAGTTATCAAAGTCAAACCATTAGTCTTTCGGCTGTTAATTCTGTAGCAAACTTACCTCAAATCATTTTAACAGCCAATGATCTCAACAAATTGGAGGAAGTAGTAGTTACTAAGAAAAAACCATTTGTTGAAAATAAAATCGACCGCACAATAGTCAATGTTGATGCTTTTATCACTGCAGCCGGTGGCGATGCTATGGATATCTTGGAAAAATCTCCCGGAATTATGGTTGACCAAAACGGTACAATAACTTTCAAAGGTAAATCAGGTGTGCAAGTATATATAGATGACAAACCAACATATTTATCCGGTGCTGAATTGGAAGCTTATCTTAAATCTTTACCGGTCAGTACATTGGATAAAATTGAATTAATGACCAATCCACCTGCCAAATACGATGCAGCCGGAAGTGGCGGAATTATCAATATCGTTTCCAAAAGATCAAAAGCCAGAGGATTCAACGGCAATCTGACTTCCAGAGTTTCACAAGGAAAAAGAAGCGGCAACCGGCAAGTATTCAATTTCAATTATATGAATGAAAAAATGCGTGTCTTTGGAAACATAGGCTATGCCGAACAAAATCCAATCAACGATTTATTCATCTTCAGAAAGTTCATGGACAATGATGGCAATACTACCAGCTTGTTTTATCAAAAAAGTTTTATTGATACCAAAATTCAATCGACCAACGCAAGATTAGGGTTGGATTACTATGTATCCAACAAAACCACTATTGGTATCGGTTTGAGTGGTATTTTGAGAAGAAACAACCAAAACACTGATGTAAATAGTGAAATCACCGATGCCAACTCGGTTTTAGACTCATCGATTATTGCCAACAACAGGCAAAAACAAAAGTTCAATAATGGTGGCATCAATTTCAATTTACGTCATGATTTGAATAGTATGGGCCAACGCATCACTTTTGATATTGATTATTTAAAATACGATACTTCGACCAAGCAAACCTTTAAGAATTTCATTTATGAACCAGATAATTCGCTTTCTAGTCAGGATGAATTAAGAGGAAAATTACCTTCAGATATTGATATTTACTCGTTCAAAACAGATTATTCGTTACCCATGAAAAACGGCAGTAGTTTAGAAACCGGGTACAAAGTAAGTTATACAAAGACAGACAATATTGCTGATTACCGCGATGTCATTAATGGTGATGAAGTTCCGAATTATGAAACCAGTAATCATTTTAAATATGATGAAATCATCAATGCAGCATATGTCAATTTTAATACTAATTATAAGCATTTTAGTTTTCAAACTGGTTTGCGTGTCGAAAACACTGAGTCGAGAGGAAATCAATTAGGCAATATTGAACAAGCAGCTTCAAAGTTTAAACGAAACTACACCAGTCTTTTCCCAACGGTTTTTGTACAATATAAACTTGATTCAATTGGTAACAACTCTATGGTTGTCAATTACGGCCGAAGAATCAACCGACCTTATTTTCAAGATTTGAATCCATTTATTAGTCCGTTAGACAAGTTTACTTTTTATTCCGGAAATCCGTTTTTAGACCCGTCATTTTCTAATAATTATGAATTATCTTATCGATACAAAGGAACATTTTCGACAACTTTAAGTTATGGATATTCCAAAGATGACATTAATGAAACCATCGAAATCAATGATGGCATCTATTACAGTCGTCCCGGAAACATTGGGGAAAGTCTGTTTTTTAGCCTTAATGCCAGTTTGCAATTGGAATTAAAAAAATGGTGGTCAACCAATATTTATAATGAAGTAACCTATACAGAATACAATAGTAAATTGTATACGGAAGACTTAGAATCATCAGGGACTTT
Source organism: Bacteroidota bacterium (assembly GCA_039804545.1). Taxonomy (GTDB): domain Bacteria; phylum Bacteroidota; class Bacteroidia; order Flavobacteriales; family Flavobacteriaceae; genus Flavobacterium. The sequence continues at coordinate 5,120 of JBDLVY010000156.1, forward strand.
TTGGAGTTTAAATATCAATAACAGTTTCAAATTCTCAAAAGGTTGGTCAGCAGAATTAAGTGGAAACTATCACACCGATATCGTTTCTTCACAGTTTGTTTTATTGGCGCGATCGAATGTCAATATTGGCGTTCAAAAAAAATTGTTTAACGACAAAGCAACTATTAAATTATCGGCAAATGACATATTCTATTCTAATTTGAATAACGGAATTATCAGAAATCTGCAAAATACAGAAGCCAATTGGAGAAACAAACTAGACTCGAGGTTTGTGGCAATAGCCTTTACTTACAGTTTTGGGAAATCATTTGCGACTAAAAACCAATATGATGCTAATGGTGCCGAAAGCGAAAAGAATAGGGTGAAAAATTAATACTATAGCAAACTCTTTCATTTATAAAACCGCCATTTCGACGGTTTTATTTATTTTTACAGCAAACAAAACTATGATGTATAAAGTCTTAGCCCAACTTAATAAAATCCTATTGCCCAGTTTCACTAGGCGAAGATTGGATATGGCCAAAGCCAAAAAATGGCAGTTAGCGGTCATTGCTTGGCGGTATTACATAACTAAAAAAGCTTTGGATCAATAAGTCAGCGCTGCAAAGAGTTCTTTTCCAGCCAACTTTTGGCGACCGTTTAAAAAGGACAATTCCATTAAAAAGTTGACTTGTACAATTTCACCACCTAATCTTTCTACCAACTCACAAACCGCTTTAGCAGTTCCACCAGTGGCCAAAACATCATCGTGTATTAATATTTTATCGCCTTTTTGAATAGCGTCTGTGTGAATTTCCAACGAATCTGAACCATATTCTAAATCATAAGACGCTGAAATAGTTTGAAAAGGCAACTTCTTAGGCTTGCGAACCGGAATAAAACCAGCGTTCAAAGCTTGCGCTAATAATATTCCGAAGAAAAAACCCCGACTTTCAACTCCGATGACTTTGTCAATTTTTTTGTCTTTAATTTGAGAAAGTAAAATAGTCAAACATTCATTTCTGGCTTCTGAATCCAGCAATAGCGGTGTGATGTCTTTAAACATTATTCCTTCTTTGGGAAAATCCTGTACCTCACGTATATACTTTTCTAATGACATTTTTTTAGGTTTTAAATGAATTTTGGTTTGCAAGTTATACAAATATAACTATATTTGCACCCACAAAAAGGCCTCGTGGCGCAACTGAATAGCGCATCTGATTACGGCTCAGAAGGTTACTGGTTTGAATCCAGTCGAGGTCACGAATGAATGCATTCAAACTAAAAAAAACGACAAGTTCACTTGATCGTTTTTTTTGTTTGAAGGCATTATCAAAGCGGAGCTTTGATGGATATTGCGAAGCAAAATCCGAAGTGTTTAATGGATATTGCGAATCAAAATCCAAATTGCTTTGATAGATATTACAAAGCAAAACCCGAATTGCTTTAATGGATATTGCGAAGCAAAATTTAATGTGCTTTGGTAGATACTACAAAGCAAAATACGAAGTAATACAAAGCGGCACATCATTATAAGAACGAAGTCAACCCTTATAATTTATTGATATAACTGCTGTATAAGTCTTTAAACTGATAGCCTACTTCTACTCTATCTTTACTTAGTTTGTCATATTCTACCAAACCCCAAAGCACAAACTCTTTTAAAAAGTATTTGTCTTCCAAAGGTATTTGAGGTTGGTATTTTTGGATCAAGTCTTCTAAAGGTTGAACAGCATCCAATTGTTTTTTATATTCTTCATCTGAAGCATCGTCAAGTAATTCAAAACCTGTTTCTGTAAAGAACCACTCTAGAATTTTAGCATAAGGACTGGCATCAATATCTTTTTCTAATTTTTCAATCTTCGGAAAAAGAGCCGGAAAGAAGGTATGAATTGCATCGCCAATTAAATGTTGTGCTACAACTGCTGCGCCTTCTTGTTCACCTTCATAAACCAATTCCACTTTTCCGGTAATGGCCGGAATAATGCCCATAAAATCGGACAATCTTACTGAAGTATTATCATTTCCCGCTTTCAAAACACGTCTTTCGGCCGTACTTAATAAATTCTCAAAAGCTGTAATGGTCATTCGGGCACTTACGCCGCTTTTATTGTCTATGTATTCACTTTCACGCGCTTCAAAGGCAATTTGCTCTAATAAGTCTTTGGCTAATGATGGCACGTAAACCGTTTCAGATTGGTGTTTGTCTAATTTAGCTTCTTGGTGCGTAATCGTTCTGGCTACAGCAATACTTTCTGGGTAATGGGTTAAGATTTGAGAACCAATTCTATCTTTTAATGGGGTTACAATACTGCCACGATTGGTATAATCTTCGGGATTTGCTGTAAATATAAATTGCATATCAAGAGGCATTCGCAACTTAAATCCACGAATTTGGATATCGCCTTCTTGTAAAATATTAAATAGCGCTACTTGAATTCGGGCTTGCAAATCTGGTAATTCATTGATGACAAAAATACAGCGGTTGGCTCTTGGAATCATTCCGAAATGAATTACCCTGTCATCTGCATAAGACAACTTCAAGTTAGCCGCTTTGATTGGGTCAACGTCACCTATTAAATCAGCAACGGTTACATCAGGAGTCGCTAGTTTTTCTGAAAAACGTTCGCTTCTATGAAGCCATTTTATCGGTGTTTTATCGCCTTTTTCGGCAATTAAATCTTTGGCAAAACGGGAAATAGGATTAAACGGGTCATCATTTATTTCTGAACCTTCCACTACCGGAATATATTCGTCTAATAATTCAACCATCTTTCGGGCTAATCTTGTTTTGGCTTGCCCACGAAGACCTAATAAATTAATATTATGTCGTGATAAAATGGCTCGTTCTAATTCGGGGATTACCGTATTTTCAAATCCGTGTACTCCTTCAAACGTTGGTTTTCCTGATTTGATTTTGGCCCTAAGATTATCTCTCAATTCGTCTTTGATACTTCGAGAAACATAGCCTGATTTTTGTAATTCGCCTAGTGTAGTTATATTTTCAGTTTTCATGTGGTCAATTTCTATTTTATTTTCTTTTTTCTATTGGTTTCGTAATCTTCAAAAATCATTTCGCCTAAACCTTTTAACCCAGTATAAAAAGCTTTCCCTTGATTGGCTTCTGTAAAGCGGTTTACGAATTTCTGCAAATAAGGATCATTGGCAATCATGAAAGTCGTAATGGGAATATGCAATTTTCGGGCTTGTGCTGCTTGATTGTAGCATTGTTCAACAATGTATTCATCTAATCCGTTACTATTCATATAATAACTGCCATCTTTTTCTCGAATACAACTTGGCTTCCCATCGGTAATCATAAAGATTTGCTTGTTGGTATTGCGTTTTCTGCGCAACATATCCATCGCCAATTGCAAACCGGCAACGGTATTGGTATGGTAAGGTCCAACTTTTAAATAAGGTAAATCTTTGATTGCAATTGGCCAAGCATCATTCCCAAAAACTAATATGTCGATGGTGTCTTTTGGGTAACGCTTGGTGATTAATTCTGCCAAAGCCATCGCTACTTTTTTGGCAGGTGTAATTCTATCTTCTCCATACAAAATCATACTGTGACTGATGTCAATCATTAACACCGTACTCATTTGGGCTTTGAATTTAGATTCTTCAACCACTAAATCATTTTCTGTTAATCGAAATTCTTCGGAACCATTATTGATTTGGGCATTTTTCAAACTTTCGGTCAATGAAATACTTTCCAAACTATCACCAAAATGATAGTCTCTGAACTCACCTGTTTGTTCATCTCCACTGCCGGAATATTTTGTTTTGTGATTGCCACTTCCAGCGCGTTTTAAATTGCCGAAAATTTGGTCTAATGCCGCTTGTCGAATAGCACGTTCCGTTTTGGCAGTTATTCCTGTTCCAGAAGTTCCATCGTCTTTGAGTTCCTCACGGATATAACCTTTTTTCTTTAAATCTTCAATAAAATCATCAATGGTATAATTAGAATCTGTGAGTTTATATTCTACATCCAATTGCCGCAACCAATCAATAGCTTCCTCAAAATCACCCGAAGTATGGGTGATTAATTCTTTGAAAATTTCAAATAATTTATCAAAGGGAGATTGAAATGGCGCTTCGTATTTTTTGAATAAAAATCCTTTTTCCCTGTTCTTTTCCATAGTTTATAAAAATACTATATCGCCTTCAAAAAGGGTCTAAAACGAATATTAATTTTTAGTTAAAGTAAATAGTATTGACCAATAACAGAGCGGATAGATACAAAACCAATACTTTCAAGATTGATTTCGCTTCGTTTAATCCAAATCAACTCTTTTATTTCATCTTTGGCAGCAATTTCTATCAATGCTGAATCTACGGAACATTCATAAATAATATCCATAGTTCTGTAGGCTACATTTTTATACAAATAATTATTCGGTGAAGTGGTAATATACTTTAGCACTGACGGTAAAATATCCAACCCCAATTCTTCTTTAATTTCTCTGCAAGCTGCTGCTGCTGCTGTCTCGCCAGGATCAATAAAACCTCCGGGTAAATCGAGTTTGCCTTTTTCAGGGTCAACGTTTCTGACAGTGAATAAAACTTTGTCTTCATACGTAAAAACAATTGCTACAGCCGCTGCAATATTGTGATACAAAACAAAGCCGCACGAATGACAATTGAATTTGAAATTATTAATATACACAAAATCTTGCGAGGCGCAATGGGGACAAAAGTTGAAAAAAGTGGTTCCTAGCTGACTCATAGTGGGTTTCAAAATTTGAAAACGAAAAAAATCTTTCAGCGATTAATTACCTCAAATGTATTGTTTTTAGGCTAAGGCTCATGAAAATATCTTTACTTTTTGTGCAAAATTTATCCTGTCGAGTTCACTTACGATTGTCATTTAATTTAGTAGTTTTACACACCAATAAATCCATTATGCATTCAGATTATATAACCGATCAAGAATTCAGAGACGAAGTTTTTAATGACGTCAATACCAAGTTCAAAGAGTTTGACAATTGTACGTTTTATAACATCGATTTCACCGATTGTACCTTTCAAACGGTCACTTTTGTGGATTGTAATTTCTTTGATTGCAATTTTAAAGACACTAAAATCAATTATGTTTCGCTGCGTGGTGTTTGGTTTACCAAATGTAACTTTACCAATGTCAACTTTGCCATGACCGACCAAGTGATTTTTGAGTTTCACTTCAAGGATTGTTTGTTGGATTATGCCCAATTCTACGCTTTGAAAATGAAAAAAATGCAATTCATCAACTGTAGTATGATTGCAGTCGATTTTATGGCGAGTGATTTAACCGAAGTGCTTTTCGATAATTGCAACTTGCGAAGAGCTGTATTTATTGACACCATTGCCAACAAAGCTGATTTTTCAACGAGTTATGATTATGCCTTTGACCCTGAAAAAAACAAAATCAAAAAGGCGGTATTCTCTGTAGAGGGTTTGAAAGGATTATTGCAAAAATATGATATCGTGGTTAAATAATCATTCCGTCTTCCATGGTGATGGTTCTTTGGGTTCTTGAAGCAAAATCACTGTCGTGCGTAACCACCAATAAAGTTTGATTGTGGTCTTGGGTCAAATGATTAAAAATATCAAAAACAATGTCACTATTTTTCTTATCCAGATTACCTGTAGGTTCGTCACCCATGATAATTAAAGGATTATTAATTAACGCTCTAGCAATAGCTACTCGTTGCTTTTGACCGCCACTCAACTGATTCGGCATTTTTAAGGCTTGTTCGTGCATGTCTAATGTTTTCAAATGCTCCATCGCGTTGTGTTCTATTTCTTCTTCAGAAAACTTATTGAGTTTCATTCCGGGTAACATGACATTTTTTAAGACATTGTATTCCGAAAGCAAATAATGAAACTGAAATACGAAGCCTATTTTCTCATTTCTTAATTGGGCCAAGGCTGCATCTGATTTACCGGTGATTAATTCGTCATTAATGAACAATTGTCCTTCATAATCGGTATCCATGGTAGAAAGCAAATAGAGTAAAGTCGATTTTCCGCAACCCGATTTTCCAACAATTGATACAAACTCACCTTGATTGATGCTCATGTCAATAGCCTTTAAGACCTGAAATTGTATCGGGTCATAAAAGTATTTGGTCAAACCTTTGGTCTCTAAAACTTTGTTGTTCATACTTTATTTGTATAAATTTTAGCCTCGAAAAATTACAAATACTTGTGTTTTCTTGGCTATAATTATTTTCCTCTAATAATTTCCACCGGATCAATTTTGCTGGCCTTGAGTGCCGGAAACAATCCAGCGATAAAGGTTGTCACCATTGCAAAGACAATTCCGATAATATAAAACAACGGATTGTAATTGATGGGATAGGTTGTAATGGTTGGAAGCGAGGCGGTATTGAAAGGAATATAATCAATGATTTTAGTAAAACCAAATCCGAAAAGCAATCCGAAAACGCCTCCGGTTAATCCAATAATCATAGATAAGGAAATAAAAATCCATTTGACATCATTGCCCGAAAATCCGGTTGCTTTGAGAATGGCTATGCTGTCCATTTTTTCAAAAATCATCATATTCAAGATATTGTAAATTCCAAATCCGGCGACTATCAACAATACGATTCCAACGGCATAAGAAATAATACTTCTAACCGAACTTCCTGTTTCAAATTGCGAATTGGCGGTTTGGTAATCAATGGCATCTAAGTCAAATTTGTTGTGAAATTCCTTAGCCACAGCTGGTGCCGTAGTCATGTCATACAATTTGATTTGTATGTCGGTTATATAATTAGTGGCTTCTCCTAAAAGTTTTTGGGCGGTAGCCAAAGAAGTATAACTGCTCACATCATCAATCTCTGCGATGCCAACTTGAGAAATACCTACAATTTTTAAGGAAGCCAAATTGCCTTTAGCAGTCGTTATTTTTATAATATCGCCTTTGACTAAAAGCATCTTGTCTGCCAATCCTTTGCCAATAATGATGCTATTATTTTGATCTAAATCGGCAATGTTTCCTTCTGTAATATAATCACTTAATGTGAATAATTTTTCTTCCGCTGTAACCTCAATTCCGTTAATGACACCCGAAATTTCAATAGTTCCTGAATTGAAAAAAACCGGCGTCATTATTTTTGGAGCTACATCTATGACGCGTTTGTCTTGCTTTAAGTAATGGATAATAGCTTTGCTGTTGTATATTGATTTGCCTCGGTCTTTTGGTTTTATCGACGAGATAAAATTGACATCGTTCTTGTGTTTTTCCGATTGCATTATCGGCTGGTTTTCAGAAGGTTTAATTTCGTTATATAAACGAACATGTGGCGTTCTATTGAGCATCAATCCATCGAGTAAATCATTCAACCCATTCATAAAACTAACTAAAGAAATAAACATGGCTATTCCAAAAGTTACTCCAACTGCAGCCACAATAGATTGCTTCAATCGAGCCTGAAGCAAGTGAAAGGCAATATTGAATATTAGTTTGAAATTCATTACTTAGGTTTATAAATAGTTTCTTCCGCAGTCAATCCCTCTAGAATTTCAACGTGCTGATAATCGCTTAACCCAACTTTCACTTTGCGTTTTTCATCCCCATTAACCAATACATATTGATCATCTACCAAATAGCTTTTCGGAATAGTCAAGGCCTCTTTTTTGGTTTGAATAATAATATTGGCTTCGGCTGTAAGATTAGGATACAATTTTGCGGGTGGTTTTGTAAAATGCGCTTCGATTTTAAAAGTTCTGGAACGCTCGTCCATAATTGGATAAATTTTATCTACAATAGCTTCAAAAGCTTTGCCTTTGTAACTGTCCATAGTTACCACGAGTTGCTGTCCCAATTTTACGCGAACCATATCATTTTCATCAACATCCAACTCGAGTAAAAAGGCATTCCTTTCTCCGA
>JBDLVY010000157.1:0-12368 GCA_039804545.1 Bacteroidota bacterium
ACTGCTCTTCTTTAAATTGAAAACAATCAATTCTTGGGTGTTGTTAGTTTTGAATTTGTTACTAATGTAAATGCCTTGTAAGATTATGACACTCAATAAGCCAATCGTTAATCGTTTGAAATTGGGTTTTTGGAACCAAATAACAAAAGTTATAATGAACACGTAGGAAATCCAAAGCATAGCACTTGTAAATGAAATGTTCTTCAAGACAAATTCTTCATAAGACGCAATCCATTCGATGATGGTATTTTGAAATTCGATTAAAACCTCCAAAGGTTTTACCACCAATAAAGGCACTTTCACAAAACAGGCGATAACAATAGCAATTAGCCCAACAATCATGATGATACCAAGCAATGGCAACACTATAATATTGGTAACAAAAAACAAACCGGGAAATTGGTGAAAATAATAAATACTCAATGGTAAAGTTCCGACTTGAGCTGCAAATGAAACGGTTAAGATGTCCCAAAAGTATTGGGTGATTTTGTATTTGGGTTGCCAAATGTTAGCCAAGATAGGTTGTAACCATAGAATAAAAAACAAAGCCAAATAACTCAATTGAAATCCAACGTCAAATAAAAAGGATGGTTTCCAAAGTAGGATTAGGAACATAGAGACCAACAAAGTGTGAAACACATTCACCGTTCTTCGCAAATGATTCCCTACTGCTACAAACGAGAACATGGTTACCGAACGAACTACCGAAGGCGCTAATCCAGCCAAAATGCCATAGCTCCATAACGAGAGCAGAATAATGACTAGTTTGATCAAAGCATTTCTTTTGGTGTTGGCTATTGGTTTTAAAAGAAAAGTAACAAACAGTAAAATGAATCCAACATGCAAGCCCGAAACGGATAAAATGTGAACTGCTCCGGCCAATTGATAGTCTTTCAAAACTTCAGGAGAAATATCTTGTTGTTGCCCAAGTAATAGCGCAATCATGATGTTGAGCTCCTCTTTTTTGAATTGCGATAATGATAGGTTTCGGATGATTTCAGTTCTGAAATTGGAAAAACGTGTCCAAAGTGTCGATTCGGCTTTGCCCAAGATCATTTGGTTTTCATCAGCATAAATTTGCCCATAAATTTGTTGGTTTTCCAAATAATGACCATAATCAAATTGATTGGGATTGAAAGGATTTTTATTTTTATAAATAGTACCAAAAAGTGTTATTTGACTGCCAATGGGTAAATTTTGAATTCGATTAGGCTGTTTGATATTGAGGATAATTTTACCAAAACTTTTATGATGGTCAATGTTTTGAATACTGGCCACAAAACGACTATTTTTCGCCGTACTTTTTAGTTTTTCATTTAGCTGAAGGGTGATTTGCTGCGAAGACTCTTCGGTTAAATGATTTAAATAATGATTTTGACGTAAACGATCATTGTGGTAAATGGATGTGGCCAATCCGAAGAAAAATGAAATTCCCAAAGTAAGCAGACCAAAAAGCGATAGTAAGTTTGGTTTTCTTTTACATCCAAAGTGAAGCAACACCATAAAAACCAATCCAATCAAGATACTTCCGAAGACAAAAATGGATTCAGGTTGGTAATTTTGGTAGGCAATGATGCCAAGAATAAAGGCAAAGGTAATCCTTGTTAGGGGAAATTGTAAGATTTTCATGTAACTAAATTACATGATATCTTTTATTTAAGCAAGAAAATTACTCTAAAATTCTATTTATTTGTACGAAAGTTCTATTGTAATAGGGTTCTTTAGTAGAAGAAATGATTACGCCACTTTGGGTAGAGGAGTGGATAAACTTTACTTCTTCGGCGGTAACTTCTACCACCATACCCACGTGATTGATTCTTCTTTGGCCACGGTTGATAAAGAAAATCAAATCGCCTTTTTTGGCATTGGACAAATCAATTTTGGTGCCTACAGTTGCCATTTCGTGAGACGAACGAGGTAAAGTAATATCGAATTTTTTGAAGGTAGAATAAATTAAACCCGAACAATCAAAACCGGCTTTTGTAGTTCCACCACCGCGATATCCTACGCCTAAATTGTCGGAAGCACTATAAATTAGTTGTTTGATTAAATAACTGGCTTCTTCATTTTCAATCACAATGTCGTCGTCATTTTGGTTGTTCACATTAGACACTTTTTTGGTGACATTGTGTTCCGGAACTTGTGTTTGTACCAACTCTTTGGCTTGGCTTTTCTTTCTCTTTTCTGTTGTTTTTACAGGAGTTGCAGCGATTGCTTTGGGTTCGCTATACAGACCTTTTTTTACTGCAACTTCCTTAGAAGTAACGATGCTCGAAGTGGGTTTACAAGCTGTAAATAGCAATAAAAGAAGTGATATGTAAGCGATGTTTTTCAAAAAAAATATTTTTTACAAAGGTAAAGATTAGTGTTTGTAATCAAAACTACTTTAGGTCATTTATGATAAATTTAGCAGTTTTTTCGCTGGCACCAATACCTCCTAATTTGGTTTCCAATTGGTTGTATTTTTCCAAAAGAGTGTTTCTGTGCTTTTCCTCAAGCAATTTTGAAAGCTCTTTTTTTAGGTTTTTAGTATTGAATTTGTCCTGAATTAATTCGGTTACCACTTCTTCATCCATGATTAAATTGACCAATGAAATGTATTTTAAGGTAATGATTCTTTTGGCAATTTGATATGAAATAAATCCACCTTTGTAGCAAACTACTTCAGGTACTTTGAATAAGGCAGTTTCCAATGTGGCAGTGCCCGAGGTTACCAAAGCGGCTTGGGCCACACTCAATAAGTCATAAGTTTTATTCGAAATAAATTTGACATTCTTATTGGTCAAAAACTGTTCGTAAAAATGGTATTCCTGACTCGGTGCGCCGGCAATTACAAATTGGTAATCGCTAAAATCATCCACAATGCTGAGCATTACACTGAGCATTTTTGAAATCTCTTGCTTACGGCTACCGGGAAGTATGGCTATTATAGGTTTGTCATCAAGATTGTTGTCTTTTCTAAAGGACAATTCGGTAGTTTTCTCCCGATTGTGAATCGCATCAATCAACGGATGGCCAACGAAATCAACTTTAAAATGGTGTTTCACTTCAAAAAAGTCTTTTTCAAAAGGCAGTATTACAAATAGTTTGTCGAAGTCTCTTTTGACTGCTTTAATTCGGTTTTCTTTCCAGGCCCAAATTTGCGGAGCAATGTAATAATGGGTTTTGATACCACGTTCTTTAGCCCATTTGGCAATGCGCATATTAAATCCGGGATAGTCGATAAAAATAATCACATCAGGATTAAATTTTTCGATATCATTCTTGCAAAATTTGATGTTGTTCAGGATGGTTTTTAAATTCATCACCACTTCAGCAAATCCCATAAAGGCCAATTCGCGATAGTGTTTTACCAAAGTCCCGCCAATGTTTTGCATCAAATCACCACCCCAAAAACGGATGTCAGCTGAAGCGTCTTCTTTGTAAAGTGCTTTCATCAAATTTGAACCGTGTAAATCGCCAGAAGCTTCGCCGGCAATGATGTAATACTTCATTTTTTTTGTGTTTATTTTCTAATGGTAAAAAATGCAGTCTCTACGCTCGTGTCATCTGTAAAATGTTATAAATCCCAAGTGTTTAATTGTTGAATCGCATGATGTGCCGTCAAATCAAACTGCACCGGAACCACTGAAATATAGCCTTTGGACAAAGCCCATTCATCGGTATCTTCCCCTTTGTCCTGATTGACAAATTCTCCGGTTAACCAATAATAATCTTTACCGTATGGGGTTTGTCGTTTGTCAAATTTCTCCATCCAAATGGCTTTCGCCTGACGACAAATTTTTATGCCTTTGATCTCATCGTATTTCAATTTGGGAAAGTTCACATTCAAAACGGTTCCTTCGGGTAATTTTTTTGTCAAAACTTCCAAAGCGATTTTCTTGATAAAAGGTTTTACGGTTTCAAAATCGGCACTCCAAGCATAATCCAATAATGAAAATCCAATTGCCGGTATGCCTTCAATTCCCGCTTCAACCGCAGCACTCATTGTTCCCGAGTAAATTACATTAATAGAAGAGTTCGAGCCGTGATTGATCCCTGATACACACAAGTCGGGTTTCTTTTTCAAGATTTCATTGACAGCCAATTTGACACAATCTACCGGAGTTCCGGAGCAAGCGTATTCTGTTATGGTAGCGTTTTCGGGAGAAACTTTATTCAAATACAAAGTACTGTTGATGGTGATTGCGTGTCCCATTGCGCTTTGCGGACTGTCGGGTGCGACAACTATTACGTCGCCAATTTCGGCCATGACGTCAATTAAAGCTCTGATGCCCGGCGCATTGATGCCGTCGTCATTGGTAACTAAAATAGTGGGTTTGGTTATCATCTTGTTTTTTAATACGGTAACAAAATACAGATTCTCTTCAGCTAACTGTACGTGCAAAATTAACCATTTTAAGGCTTTACAACGCTACAATTTTTTATAACTTTGAAGCAATTGTCGTTCTGAGAGGAACTAAGGAAATCATTTTAACAAAATTTTATCTGGCAAGAGAAATCTTGGCATGGTTTTTTGTTTAATTTAGACCAATAATTAATGAATATTATAATGCAGTTTATGAAAAGAAATTATAAAGCACTATTGGTAGTTTTGACACTATCAGTAGCCTTGTTGGGATTCAGTTTGTTCCCAAGTAAGAAAGCATCAGATCCGGAAAAAGATAAATTGCTGATTGAGTTGTTGACATTTGTCATAGAAAAAGGGCATTACAATCCGGCAGCCATTGACGACACTTTCTCAAAAGGTGTTTTTAAAGATTATTTAAATGCCTTAGATCCGTCAAAACGTTTCTTTTTACAGTCGGATATCAATGAGTTTGCTGAATATGAGACGCAAATTGACGACCAAATTTTGAACAAAGATTTGTCATTTTTCGATTTGACCTACACCCGTTTAATGAAGCGAATGGAGGAAAGTAAAAACTATTATAAAGAAGCATTAGCCAATCCTTTTGATTATAAAATGGATGAAACCTTCAATACAGATTATGAGAAATTACCTTACTGCAATTCGGTTAAAGACTTAAAGGAAAGATGGCGTTTACAAGTTAAATTGTCTGCTTTGTCCTCTTTAGTTGAAAAACAAAAATTAGAAGAAGACAAAAAGAATAATAAAGACTTGGCAAAAAAATCAGAGCCTAAAACTTTCGAACAATTAGAAAAAGAAACCCGCGAAAGCACTTTGAGTTCTTTGAATGACAATTTCAATTTCATCAAAGATTTAGACCGTGAAGATTGGTTTTCTATTTATATAAATGCTATATCTTCTCGTTTTGACCCACATACTTCATATTTTGCACCCAATGAAAAAGAGCGTTTTGATTTGAGTATGAGCGGAAAACTGGAAGGAATCGGTGCGCGTTTGCAAAAGAAAAATGACTTCACCGAAATTTCAGAATTGATTTCCGGCGGTCCGGCTTGGAGAGGGAAAGAATTAGAATCAGGAGACATTATTTTAAAAGTAGCACAAGCCGATGGTGAACCGGTAGATGTAGTTGGCATGCGTTTGGATGATGTTGTGAAAAAAATAAAAGGTCCAAAAGGAACCGAAGTTCGCTTGACGGTTAAGAAAACAGACGGAACCATTAAAGTGATAACTATCATTAGAGATGAAGTTGAAATTGAGGAAACGTATGTAAAATCGAGTGTAGTGGAGAAAGACGGTTTCAAATACGGCATCATTTATTTGCCGAAATTCTATATCGATTTTGAAGACCAAAATAGTCGTGATGCCGGCAAAGACGTAGCAATTGAAGTAGAAAGATTGAAAAAAGAAGGCGTTCAAGGAATCGTAATGGATGTTAGAGACAATGGCGGTGGTTCTTTGAAAACGGTTGTTGATATCGCTGGTTTATTTATAGAGCAAGGTCCGATTGTTCAAATCAAATCGGCTGCTGGTAAAAAAGAAGTCTTATATGACCGCGATGCCAAAGTACAATGGGACGGACCATTAGTGGTAATGATTAACGAGTTTTCGGCTTCGGCTTCTGAGATTTTGGCTGCAGCAATTCAGGATTACAAACGTGGTGTTGTCATTGGAAGCAAACAATCTTACGGCAAAGGAACGGTTCAAAATGTAATTGATTTAAATCAATTTGTTCGCGGTAGTACTTACGGAGATTTAGGTGCCTTGAAAACGACTACTCAAAAGTTCTACAGAATTAATGGTGGTTCAACACAATTAGAAGGGGTAAAAAGTGATATTGCCATACCAGACAAATATGCTTATTTAAAAATGGGCGAAAGAGATATTGACAATGCAATGCCTTGGGACAAAATTGATGCTGCCGACTATAAAATTTGGGACAAACAAAATAACTTTGATTTGACCATTTCAAAAAGTAAAAGCAGAATGCAAAATAATTCGCAATTGCAGTTAATAGATGACAATGCTAAATGGTTAGATGAAAGAAACAAAGAGAACGTTTACAGTTTGAATATTGACAAGTTTAAAGCAGAGCAAAAAGCTTTAGACGAAATGAACAAAAAGTACAAACCAATTTCGGATTATAAGAATGCGTTTGACTTCAAATCTCTGCCATATGAGTTAGAAAGCATGAAAAATGATCCTGTGCTTAAAGAAAAAAGAGAAAGATGGCATGAAAGTTTGTCGAAAGATATTTATATAGAAGAAGCGATTCATATCTTAAATGATTTGCAAGCCGAGAACAACAAAGGTTTGTCTTCTAAATTAAAGAAAGACAAAGTAGTTAAATCTTAATAGAATTTATACCAATAAAAAAGCCTCCAATTTTGGGGGCTTTTTTATTTAACATCTAATCAAATTTTCTTCTTTTTGAAATATTAATAGCCAACTTTGTCATTGTCCGTTTGATCAGTTAAAGCAAAATTGCGGCAAAGGATAATAGTAAAAAGGGAAATTTTAGTGTAATCTCATGTCTGTAAAAACCGTTACTAAATTACCATTCGTTTACCTTATTGGCATCCATCTTAAGGAAAATAAAAAGTAAAATGGTAAAGCCCCATAATCCGGAACCGCCATAAGAAAAGAAAGGCAATGGCACTCCAATAGTAGGGAATACCCCAACGACCATTGCTATATTAACAAAGAAATGGATAAATAGTATTCCGGCGACACAATAGCCATATACACGACTGAATTTGGTCTTCTGTCGCTCGGCGAGATAAATGATTCTAATAATCAGTATAACAAATAAGGCAATAACAAAGAGCGAACCGGTGAATCCCCATTCTTCTCCAACAGTTGTAAAAATATAATCGGTGTGTTGCTCAGGTACAAATCCGCCTTTGGTTTGTGTGCCTTCGAGATAGCCTTTGCCAAACCAACCTCCGGAACCAATAGCAATCTCAGATTGATTAGTGTTATAACCAACGCCTTTCATATCGACTTCTTTACCCAAAAGGATATTAAATCGGTCGCGATGGTGTTGCTTGAATACATTCTCAAAAACATAGTCGACAGAAAAAACATAACCCGAGATAAGAACCAAAATGATGCTGCTCAATATCCAGTTTCGGTCAATAATTCGACTTCTGTAATAAACAAAAAGTATAACGGCTAAGGCAATCCCAATTAGTGCCAAAGGTTTAATGATTAAGGCCAAAACAAACAAAACTATGGCAATAAAACCTGTCCACACATACCATGAAGGCAATCCTTCACGATAAAGAACCAAAATAAAAATGGTATAAATTAAAGCACTTCCCGGATCGGGTTGAGGTAATATCAGCATCACCGGTAAAAAGATGATGATCATCGCCTGTATTTGACGGTTGAAATCTTTCAAATTAACTTGTACATCACTCAAATATTTGGCTAAAGCCAATGAAGTGGCCGCTTTGGCAAACTCAGATGGTTGAAGTGTGAAGCTTCCGATGCCATACCAACAGCGTTGTCCGGCGATAGTCTTTCCAAACACAAATAAACCGGCTAAGGATATTAAGGCAACGGCGAAAATTATACTGGAGTATTTTTCATAAAATTTGGCGTCTATAGACAGCACGACAAATATCATGGGTATTGAAAAAAGGATAAACAAAAACTGCTTTCCATATATTTGACTGAAATCAAAAATGGAAGTTTCTTGTTCGATTGAAGATAATGATGACGAATAGATGTTGAGCCAACCTAATATCACCAAGATGATATAGATGACAACACTTATCCAATCCAAGTTATTTGTTACACTTTGATTTTTCATCCTTGCTGAAATTAATTTTGTGGAGTCGGACTCTTTTTAATTCCGTTGGTGTCTTTTACTGCAGTTTTTACCGGTTTTTTGATACTGTTGTTTATCAAAGTATCTTTAATCGGATTCGTAATATACTTATTGTATTCAGCCTCAAGACTTCCCTCCAACATTCTTTTTTCTAAATCTTTACGCGTAATTTTTCTTTTGATGTACTTTTCAATCATCAAACTAGTTATCGGACCAGCCCAACGCGATCCCCAATATCCATTCTCTACAAAAACCGCAATGGCTATCTTAGGATTGTCTTTTGGGGCAAATGCCACAAAGATGGAATGATCTTGAAGTTTTACTCTTTTCCCATTTATTTTGGTATAGTTTTCTGCGGTACCGGTTTTACCACAAATATCAATACCTTCAACATTTAATCCCTGAGCTGTACCCAAATTATACACATCAAACAAACCGCTAATCATTGGCTCAAAATATTTTCGGTCAATGGTGGTCACGTGTTTTGTGGTGAATTTTTTATCGATTTTTCCGTTTTTAATCTTTTTGATGATATGAGGCGTGTAATAAAAACCCCTGTTGGCAACAGTAGCAATCATATTGGCCAACTGAATCGGAGTCATCAAAACTTCTCCTTGGCCAATAGCATTAGAAACAATGGTTTTGCTCGACCAACCCCAGCCGGGATACATTCGTTTATAAGTTTTGGAAGTTGGAAGACTGCCTTTTTTACCGGTTGGTAAATCGTAACCCATGAATTGTCCCAAACCGAAACTTTTTAAATGGTTGCTCCAAACATCTACACCATCCGGCGGCTTTTGGTATTTATTGATGGTTTTCATATAAATACTTGCAAAATAGGTGTTACACGAATTATAGATTCCATTGTGAAGCATCGATACTCCCGAATCGTGGCATCGCATAAATCTTCCCGGAGCATAACTAAAACCATGATGACAAACAAAACTGGTGGTTTCATCAATAACGCCTTCTTGCAGTGCTACCAATCCGGTAAGGATTTTAAAGGGAGAACCGGGCGTGTATTCAGCTAAAAGACCACGGTCATACAATGGTTTAGCAATCGAATCATGATACAACATGGTGTAGTTTTTGGAACGCTGTCTGCCAACCAAAATCGCAGGATCATATGATGGTGCAGTTACCAATGCTAAAATTTCACCGGTACTCGGCTCAATGGCCACAATTCCACCGCGTTTGTTGATCATCAATTCTTCACCATACTTTTGCAATTCGGCATCAAGTGTCAAATTAATGTCTTTTCCTTGAACGGCAATCGTGTCAAAACGGCCTTCTTTATAGGAGCCAATATCACGGTTGTATTTGTCTTTTTGGATGTATTTCACGCCTTTAATGCCGCGTAAAATATCTTCATAACTTTCTTCAACGCCTTGTCTTCCGATTAAATCACCACTATTATAGTATTTGTTTTTCTCGATGATTTTTTCATTCACCTGAGTGATAAAGCCAAAAACATTGGCGCCAAAGGCAACTTGATAATCTCTAAGTGAACGCTTTTGAATATAAAATCCGTTAAATTTTCTCTGAATTTCCTGAAAAGAAGCGTATTCTTTTTTATTTAACTGAGCTAAAAATACCGATGGAAGTCGCGGGCTATAAATTTTGGCTTTGGCAATTTTTTTCAAGAATTCTTCTTTGGTAATGTTAAGCAAAGAACAGAACTCTATTGTGTCTAAATTTTTAACATCTTTGGGAATAACCATGATGTCATATGAAGGTTGATTGGCCACCAAAAGTTTGCCGTTTCTGTCATAAATATAACCTCTTTCTGGATATTCGTAGAGTTTTTTTATAGCATTATTATCGGACTTTAATTTTAAAGTATCGTCAATTACCTGCAAATAAAACAAGCGCATCACAAGCAATAGGGTAACAATGAAAATGATTGTGGGTAACAAAACTTTTCTCATCGTTTGCTGGGCTTAATGATGTAAATGATAATAATACAGGTAATAATGGTGAATAGCGTACTTAAAATAGTTCGCAATAAAATATCCCAAAGGAAGCTCAGTTTGAATACTTCCAATACAAACAAAACACTATGGTGCAAAACTATGGCAATAAACAGAAAGGAAAATCGTTCTGGCGTTAATACATCATTCAGTTTTACAGTTTGGTATTCGTAACTCAATCCAAAAGAGAACTTAAAAATAGCTGGTCTGAAATAGGCGAGAATAATACACGCCGCAGCATGAACGCCACCTGAATTGCAGAACATATCCATCAATAATCCTAAGAAGAAACTCGCCATTAACAATCCGGTTTTATTACCGTTTACTGGATAAAGTATGATGAATAAGACATACGGAAACGGATTGATAAAGCCAAACAAATCAATTCGGTTGAATATCAAAACTTGTGCGGCAAGCAGCAAGATGAATCGGGCCATATTTCCTAGTAATGCGCTATTCATTTTTTTTGTTTTGACTTTCTAAGTTAGAGATTTCTTCAGCGTCTTTGTTTTTAATGATGTATACATGGCCTAAATTGGTCATGTCATTAAACAATTTGATGTCGAGTGTGTAATAATTGGTTACGTCATCAATATATACTTTTTCAATAGTGCCGATGCCAATATTTTCAGGAAAGATGATAGATTGTCCACCGGTTACAATGGTGTCGCCTCTTCTAACACCGGCCAATCTCGGTACATCAATCAATTGAACAAAACCGGTACTTTTTCCGTTCCAAACTAAAGAACCAAAATGATTTGACTTTTTGATTTTAGCATTTATTTGAGATTTGACATTTAAGATACTGATGATGGTGGCATAATTTGGAGAGGTGTTGTCAACAATGCCGACAATTCCGGCGCTGTTGATTACACCCATATTAGGTTTGATTCCCGAAGCCGAACCATTGTTGATGGTCAGGTAATTTTCGTGAA
This sequence comes from Bacteroidota bacterium, assembly GCA_039804545.1. Taxonomy (GTDB): domain Bacteria; phylum Bacteroidota; class Bacteroidia; order Flavobacteriales; family Flavobacteriaceae; genus Flavobacterium. Next base: position 11,110 of record JBDLVY010000157.1, read on the forward strand.
CACTATAAGAATTGCGAATCACTTTAGAAACAATGATAGCTGTTTTTTTAACTCCTTTTACAGAATCAATTTGCGGTAACTTGGTGGTTTCTTTTTGATTGAACAAAAGCGATTTTAATCGGGCATTTTCTTTTGCCAATTCTTCGTTTTGTGACCTTAAATGGAAATACTCATCAACATTATTAATCTTTTCATAAATCCCACCGGTAAAGAAATTAGCCGAACTAATCATCTTGCTTTTATGGTAAGAATGCGATTGAATCGTAAGAGAAAGGGATATTACCAAAAGCAGCAAAAACAGTAAGCGATTACTGTTTTTTAGTATAAAATTAAAAATTTGCTGCATCTTTTTCTATTGTTCAATGTTCAGTATAACTTCGGCAGTTTGCATCGCTCGTGCCAGTGTTTGTTTTTTTACAACCAACACTATTTTATCAATATGCTTCTGAATTTCGGGATATTTTTAAGCGCCATTCCGGTACCGCGAACTACGGCTCTTAATGGATCTTCAGCAATATAAACCGGTAAGTCTGTTTTTTGAGAAATACGTTTGTCCAAACCTCTCAACATCGAACCTCCACCGGCAAGGTAAATCCCGGTGTTGTATATATCCGCGGCTAATTCGGGTGGTGTTTGAGATAATGTTTCCATGATAGCATCTTCAATACGTTGGATTGATTTGTCTAAAGCTTTGGCAATTTCTCTATACGATACTTCCACCTGTTTAGGTTTTCCGGTCAATAAATCTCGACCTTGTACTGACATGTCTTCTGGTGGCGATTCTAAATCATCTGTAGCGGCTCCGATGGTAATTTTAATTTTCTCAGCGGTGCTTTCTCCTACGAATAAATTGTGTTGCGTTCTCATGTAGTAAACGATATCATTCGTGAAAACGTCACCGGCAATTTTTACCGATTTGTCACATACAATACCACCTAAAGCAATTACGGCGATTTCTGTTGTTCCACCACCAATATCCACAATCATATTCCCTTTTGGTTGCATAATATCGATACCAATACCTATGGCCGCTGCCATTGGTTCGTGTATCAAATAAACTTCTTTACCATTTACTCTTTCACAGGATTCTTTTACCGCAGGCATTTCAACTTCAGTAATTCCAGAAGGAATACAAACTACCATTCTTAATGCTGGAGTAAACATTCTTTTTTTCAGTGCAGGAATACTTTTGATAAGCATACTTATCATTTTTTCGGAGGCATCAAAATCGGCAATAACTCCATCTTTCAATGGTCGTA
>JBDLVY010000158.1:0-3172 GCA_039804545.1 Bacteroidota bacterium
ATGATAATATCGGGAAACTGGTTTTTTAAGATATCCAAAGCTTCCTGACCATCGCGGGCAATAAACACTTCAAAGTTGTTCTTTTTGAAAGTGTATTCCAATGACATTACTATATTGGGCTCGTCGTCTACTATTAAAATCTTCTTCATGGCTGCTGTTTTTTGGGTACTGTAAAACTCAAACACGCACCGCCGGTAGCATTATTGGCGGCCCAAATTTTCCCTTTGTGGTGTTCGATAATTTGTTTGCAAATCGCCAATCCTAATCCGCTGCCGATAGGCTTTTTAAAATTCTGATTGGTCGATTGGTAAAACTTGTCAAATATAATTTCTAAATCATTCGGTGCAATGCCTTTACCGTTATCGCTTACTTCTACTTGCACAAAATCGTGTTTGTCATAAACCGCTAAAGTAATCAAACCGTTGTTGTCTGGACAAAACTTAATGGCATTCGACACTAAATTCGTCACCACTTGCACTATTCTGTCTTCATCAAAATCGGCTTTCAAACTACTGTTGCCTTCTACATGCACGTGAATGTACTTGTTGTTAATGAGTTGTTGCAAAGGTTCAATCGCATTTTCTATCGTTTCAAGTACCTTGTGTGTAGCAAAATTAACTTTTTGTCGGCCGGTTTCAAACTTTTCTAAGTCGAGAATTTTATCAATCAAACGATTCAACCTATCCGATTCGGAAATGATATTTTGCAAAAACTGTTTGCGCAACTCATCCGGAATTTCGTCATCGTCATATAAAATCTCGCTCGAAGCCCTAATGGCCGTAATTGGCGTTCGCAACTCGTGGGTTACAGTATCGAGGAATTCGTCTTTTTGTTTGTCTTTTTCCATCAAAGAAATATTGGCATCTTGAAGTTTGGCCGAGATTTCTTTGAGTTCGTTGGAAGTTTCAATCAGCTTTTTGTTGATGATGATATTTTCTTTTGATTCTTCCAAAATCTTCAAGACTTCGGGCAAGGTTATCTTTTCTTCTTTGACTACGCTTGAAATTAAAATTTTGGCAGAAGCCGTACCGATATGTCCGGTCAAGAGGTTTTCGGAGAATTTGATCAAACGCGCATCGGCCAATTCTTCATTTTTGTCAACGTTGTATTTTACGTTGAAGATATTCATGGCACGCTTGGTTCTTTCTTCGCCTAAGAATTTAATCAAGACTTTCTCGATATCCGTTCTGTAAGCAGTTCCTTTCCACACAAACGCATTTTCGTGCATGGTGATGTATTTGTTGATATCGAGGAACATTTCGGCATAATTGCGCTCACGGTAATTGCCTTTGAAACTTACCGAAACCGCGATGTAAATCATAAAGTTAAACAACAAACTCCAGAACAAAGCATGTGGTACCGGTTGCAAATAATCTAAGCCGAAAAGCTGCAATGGTTTTAATAATTTGAGGCCAAATAAACCTTCGGTGATAAAGGAAGTGCCAGAAGAGGTTATGCCTAATGCATATGGCACAAGCAAAGTATATATACAAATTACAAAACCCACAACCAAACCCGAAACAGCTCCGGTTCTTGAACCTCTTCGCCAAAATAAGGCACCGAAGAACGATGGTGCCAATTGGGCAATAATGACAAAAGAGACTAAGCCAATAGAGAACAAACTATAATCTAAAGCGAAGTATCGGTAGAGGAAATAAGCAATAATAATTAAGGAGAAAATCCCAATCTTACGGATATTGACAATCTTTTTGTTGATGGTCGTTTGCTCGTTGTGTTTCAGTCTGCCCAACAAACCATAAGGAATAATCAAGTTGTTACTCACCATGGTTGACAATCCGATAGACGAAACGACTATCATAGAAATCGCAGCGGAAAATCCACCCAAGAAAACCATTACCGTCAAAGTCTTATTGTCAAAAAACTGCGGAATCAATAAAGAATATGTGTCTGAGTTTACGCTTTGCCCATCGAATAAAATATTGCCACCCCAAGCAATTGGATAGACAAAAATATTGAACAACAACAAATACAATGGAAACAACCAAACTGACGTATTCACATGATTTTCTCTGGTATTTTCAATCACCGAAACCTGGAACTGTCTTGGCAATAAAAAAATCGCAAATAAGGAAAGAATGCATAGGAAAAACCAGTTGATGGCTTGCGGTAATCCGCCGATGGTATTCTTTTCGCGGAAGTGTTCGAGCAGCGAAGCTTTGGCATAAATATCATCAAAACCGTCGAAGACAAAGAACGTCACATACACGCCGATGATGATAAAGAAAACCAATTTCAATACACTTTCTAAAGCCACTGCGGTGACAATTCCTTTTCGTTTTTCGGAAGCATCTACATAGCGCGTTCCGTAAATGGAGGCGAAAATTGCCAAAGCAAAAGCCACATATGTAGTACTGTCGTCAAAGATGTTAGAGTTTGATTCGGTTTGGGTGACCACGTGAAATGTTTCGGCTATGGATTTTAATTGCAAAGCAATGTATGGCAAAATACCAAACAAGCAAACAATAGTCACGACTGCGCCTAAAAATCGGCTGTTGCCATAACGAAGCGAAATAAAATCGGCGATACTCGATACTTTATTGACTCTAGAAATTCTGATTATCTTCTTCAAAATAATCATCCACGCCGGAATAATCATTATCGGACCTAAATAAATGGGTAGGTAATTCAGCCCCGAATTGGCGGCTACACCAATACTGCCGTAATACGTCCATGCCGTGCAATAAACCGCTAAGGAAAGTGAATAGATATACGGATTGTTCGTCCATTTTGAGTTTCCTTTTTTCTCTGCCCAATGGGCGATGAAGAAAAGAATCCCTAAGTAAAGTGCCAATATGATTAATAATACTATACTATTCATGGTAGCGCTTGATGATGAGGAAAGACAATAAAACTGAAAACAACCACACCGAAAAAATATAAATATAAATCACAGGAAAACCCATTAAACTTTCGGCGCTGTCAAACAGCAGCAGTATCGGAAGATTCAATCCGATGAGCAGTACCATAGTGATGATTACTAATTTTTGTTGGTGTCTTTGTTTCATTTAATATTTGGTGCTATAAAAAGCCAAAAGCCCTTAACGAATTAAGAGCTTGAGGCAACCAATAAACTTTATTATTTAATCTTCATATTCATTTGTCATGGCATACCACCCGAAGATGGTTAATCCGGTTACAATCAAAGGTAATA
>JBDLVY010000159.1:0-3868 GCA_039804545.1 Bacteroidota bacterium
TGGTGGGTTGGGCCAAAACTTTGGGTACCAAAGAAGTACAAAATGTAGCCAGCTATGTTTTAAGTTTACAAGGCACAAAACCTGCAGGAGGAAAACCTGCTGAAGGCGAAAAATGGGTAGAAGAAGCCGTAAAGGCGGAAGCAGTTGCCACAACAGACACCACTAAAGTAGCGGTAAAATAATCTGAATTGCATCATTAATTCAACAACAAAATGGAAACCAATATACCGGATGAAAGTTTTAGAGATAGTATCTCAACGATAGACGAGAAAGGGAAGAGAGTATATATTCATCCTAAAAAACCGTCTGGTCCGTTTTATGACAAGCGAAAAATACTAAGTTATTTTCTGTTGGCCTTTTTGTTGTCAGCGCCGTTTATCAAAATCAATGGCCATCAGTTCTTGCTTTTTAATGTAGTTGATAGAAGGTTTAATATTTTCAGTTTTCCGTTTTGGCCACAAGATTTTCACCTTTTTGTTATTTCGATGATTATTGGAGTAGTGGGATTGGCTTTGTTTACGGTGGCATTCGGACGTATTTTCTGTGGTTGGTTTTGTCCGCAAACTATTTTTATGGAAATGGTTTTCCGCAGAATCGAGTATTGGATTGACGGAGACAGAGCCCAACAAATGCGTTTGGCAAATCAAGCTTGGGATGCCGAAAAAATCAGAAAGCGCGTGACCAAATGGATCGTGTTTTTCCTCATCTCATTTATCATTGCCAATGTGTTTTTGGCCTATTTAATCGGAAGTGATGAGGTGATTGAGTTCGTGAAAGAAGGTCCGGCTCAAAACGGCAGCACACTTATCGCCTTATTGATTTTTACTGCGGTATTCTACTTTATTTACGCTTGGTTCCGAGAGCAAGTTTGCATCATCGCTTGTCCTTACGGCAGAATGCAAGGCGTTTTATTGGACAACAAAACCATCAATGTGGCCTACGACCATGTTCGTGGCGAAGGAGAAACCGGCAGAGCCAAATTCAACAAAAATGAAGACCGAAAAGCGCTAGGCAAAGGTGATTGTATCGATTGCAAAGTGTGTATACATGTTTGTCCAACGGCAATCGACATTAGAAACGGAACACAATTGGAATGCATCAACTGTACTGCTTGTATTGATGAATGTGATTCGATCATGGAAAAAGTAGGTTTGCCTAAAGGCTTGATTCGATACGCCAGTGAAGACGAAATTGTGAAGAAAGAACCGTTCAAGTTAACCAACAGAATGAAAGGTTATATAGCGGTTTTGGCGATATTGATTGGTGTTTTTATCGGCATGTTGTTTTTGAGAAATGATGTTGAAGCGACTATTTTGCATATACCCGGACAATTGTTTCAGCATGATGGTGACAACATCAGCAACATTTACAATTACGACATCATCAACAAAACAGGGCGTGAATTTGAGCACGTGACTTTCAAATTAGTCGAACCTAAAGGCGAAATCAAACTCGTAGGCAGTCCGTTTGCCAAAGTGCCGAAACAAGGCATCAGCAAAGGAACTTTCTTCGTGAAAATTTTGGAAAGCGATTTGAAAGATGAAAAAGTCGAACTCAAAATAGAAGTCTATAACAACGATAAACTCATTGAGACCGCCACCACCAATTTTGTCGGACCAAGAAGTTTTAATTAAAATAAACAATCATGAAAATTAACTGGGGAAAAGGAATTGTAATAGCTTTTGCACTGTTCATGAGCTTCATTTTATACTTTGTGTTCAAAGTACAATCCGATAGTAAATACGATAACGAAATGGTTACCGAACAGTATTATAAAAAAGAAAAGCTCGTTCAAAGCAACATAGAAAGCATTCAAAATGCCAACAATTTAAAGGGAACGGTAGCCATCAATAAAACTGCAGAAGGGATAGTAGTGAATTTTCCTGCCGAACTCGATGCTGCCAAAATAAAAGGAAAAGTATCCCTATACAGACCGTCAAACCAAAAGCTCGATTTTGAAATCCCTATTTCATTGTCCGGTTTTGATTTGCTCATACCTAAAAACAATCTGGTTGGCGGTCTTTGGGGTATTACTGTGGCCTGGGAATACGAAGGGGAAACGTATTTGAATAAAGAAGAAATTTATTTCTAAAAGGTCTAACCATCCAATACTCTAACAATGCTCTACACCGCACTCATATTCGGCTTAGTCTCTAGTTTACACTGCATTGGTATGTGTGGACCGATTGCTATGATGTTGCCGGTAGATCAAAACAATCCGACTAAAAAAGCATTGCAAATTCTGTTGTATCATGCCGGAAGATTGACTTCCTACGCTACTTTAGGATTGCTTTTCGGATTATTGGGCAAAGGATTGTACCTCGCCGGTATGCAACAACGGTTTTCAATAGTACTGGGTATTTTGATGATTTTGTTTGCTATTGTTCCCGAAAGAATATTGGTAAAATACAATTTTTCTAAACCCATTTACCGCTTGATTTCTAAGGTTAAAAGCAGTTTGGGCAACCAATTCAAACGCAAATCAGCCGATGCTTTTTATACGATAGGAATATTTAATGGCTTGTTGCCATGTGGTTTGATTTATGCCGCACTTTTTGGCGCTATTGCCATGCAAAATGTGACTTTGGGCATCAGTTATATGCTGCTTTATGGACTGGGAACTATCCCAATGATGAGTGCCGTAGTTTATGTGAGTAGCATGCTATCTATGCCTTTTAGAAACAAATGGCAAAGAATGGTACCCTTAATAACAGTCGTTATAGGAGTGCTTTTTATAATGCGCGGCATGGGATTAGATATTGCTTACGTATCACCAAGTTCTATGAACCTATTTGTTCAAGCAGAAGCCAATTGCCATTAATCAACCTATAAAATTAAATCACTTTAAACAATAGTATACACTAAAACTCATAACCCATGGAAAAACACGATTTATTACACGAATTCCCCGAGCACAAAGATAAAATACACGAACTTAAAATTTCTGATGCTCATTTTAGAAATCTATTTGATGAGTACCACGAAATAGAACACCAAATTCACAGAATTAATATGGGTTCAGAGATTGCTAATGATAATTTTTTGCATGAACTAAAGGCCAAATTATTATTCTTGAAAGACCAAATTTACGCCCATTTGAATAAATAGATTAATAAGTTAGTTATGTTAATGACCACGTCGAAAGGCGTGGTTTTTTTAACGCTTGGTTATACTTCGATTTAAGTATTCTAATCGTTAATAAAAAAAAATAAGCCGTCAAAAGACGGCTTATAAATCTATCAAAAATTAATAACTATACTTACTACCCAATAATGAAATATAGTTTGTGGAGCTTATCTGTTTAAAACAGATAAGTATGAAAAAAAACAGACTTCCGGTAAAGTTAAAAATCATTGCTTAAATTATTTTATTACAAATACGCTTTAAGTGAATTGGTTGGACTGTCTGTTTTTTGTTTGGTTAATGTTTAATTTTTTATTTATGTATTTGATAATGTCTGTTTTACTCAATTCCATGTTTATAAGATGAACATCTTGTAAGTTTTGGAATTGTATTTTAAACCTATTTTGGGTAATACCTGCAAATAAGTTAATGCCTTTGTTAGAAGAATAAATTTTAGCAAACAAATCAACATCTTCAGGTTCGTTAACCATAAAAACGATATGGTCAAAATAAAACAAATCTATTTTACTAAAATTATGTTTTTTATTGATTAATTGTATTTCGTAATCTTTTTTAAATAATTTCTCAAAATATATTCCATACCCCAATGAACTATCATAAATTAATATTTTTTCCTTCATTGGCTTATTCTGACAAGATTAATTTTCTTTTAATTATTTCATTTTTTAATTCGAGAGCCAAAGGCAGTTTTTCTTCGCTAAACGAAAATTCAATATGCTTATCA
>JBDLVY010000160.1:0-4416 GCA_039804545.1 Bacteroidota bacterium
TTTTGTTTATTTAAAAATCTACGACAAAAAAAATACATTTTTTTCAATAAAAAAAGTTAATTGTTAGTTTTTTATCAAACCATTAACGATTTTAATATTCTTTCCTAAATAAAAATCAGCTTTTTGTTCAATATTCGGAAAACCAGTATTGTCATCATGATAAAACTCGCCTTTTGCATCGAATACTTGATGACCAAAATAATTTTCCAGGTTATCTATTTGAGCAATTCTTGCTTCAAAAGTAACTTTATCTTTATTCAGAAGTTCTTTGTATTGCGCTGCAAAATTGATAATTTTTTCTTTATTATCATAATTTATTTTAACATTTTTATAAACAATATCGTAAAAAACGACTTTATTTTGCGGAATTTTTAAATAATCATCGTTTTTATTGTCAACTATATCGTTTTCGTGTAAATATTGAATTCCTGACAGTAAGGCAATAAAAATATACTTTCGGGTTTCCTCTCGCTCATAATCTCCCGGGAAATGTCCGGCTTCAAATAAAATGGTCGGCACCTTTAAAAATTGAAACGTATCGCCTATACAATTAATATTAAAGGAATCGTCAAAACGACCAACTTGGTTGGGTATCAATTGTTGCAAAACATCATTCATACTTACAATTACACTCATGGCTTTGGTTCGGACAGCATTGACCTCGCGGTTTTCATTATAGGACGGAGCCAAAAAAGAAACTGTCGCCGGCAAACCGGAATGGGCTACGCCATAAATCGTTCTTTGATCATGAAGATTGTAGCAGTAATCAGGTTGAAATATTTCAAAAACTTGACGCAACACTTTACTTTCGGGCTGTGACAAATCCTGAGCATCTCGGTTTAAATCAATTAGATTCGCGTTTTCACGAGTGTACAATTCGGCTCCATCCGGATTTAACATTGGCAACAAACAAAAAGTAAAGGCGTTCAAAATGGCTTCACTTGCTGCAGTATTAGAATGAAGAAAATTTATAAAATCGAATAAAGCTTTGGTTGTAGTACTTTCGTTACCGTGCATTTGTGACCACATAAAAATTTTGGTCTTACCCGAACCTAAAAGCAGTTGGTAAATAGGTTTTCCCAAAACAGAATGACCCACAATAGTATTGGGATACATTCCCAATAATGGTTCAATATGCTTTAATGTAATATACCTTCCGAAAAGAGTTTCGGATTTATTTTGCTGGTGTAGGTCTAAATAATTCATAGGTCAAATTTAGGCAAAAAGAAAATTCTCAAGGGCAGCTCAATAGCAATACCGCAATTTAATTCAGACATGGAATTGTCTTTCCGGAAATTTACCTTGAGCATCTTTAAAATGCGGTAAAATAATTTTCATATCTTCTTCATAGTTTCCAGAAAGCGAAACTGGCTGACCCATACGGACTTCTTTTTTCGAGTAATCAAAAGCAATTGGAATTATAGGAACATTAGATTTATAGGCTATGTAATAAAATCCTGTTCGGAGTTGGGTTACCTTCTTTCTTGTACCTTCCGGAGCAATAGCCATTCGGAATACTTCTCTAGAATTAAAAACTTCTACCGTTGCATCAACATTGTTCTTACCGCCACTTCGATCCAAAGGCGCACCGCCAATACTTCTGAAATAATACCCAAAAGGAAAAGTGAAGAGTTCTTTTTTACCCACAAAATTCATTTCCAAACCAATAATCCCTCGGCAAAACAATCCGATAAAGAAATCGAAATTACAAGTATGTGGCATGACCATCATAACACATTTCTTGACATCTGCATTGATTGTACCTATAATTTTCCATCCTAATAATCGAAAGAAAATAAATTGGTAAAGTCGCTTTTTCATGACCTTTATTTTTCGTAAATTTAACATTAATCTGTTATTTTTGAGAAAAATATTTATCAATGCTAAGAAGACTGTTCAGCTATTTTGTTCCGATTAACATTTACAAGAAAAATTCTCCTGTAAGTAAGACACTTGAAGTGACTTGGAACAACGGTCAATTGGTTCTTGATAGTAAAAACACCAATTATTCTTATGGCAGTTTGCAACGCATTTTGCGCAAAGGATTGAAGTATATCGGATTTGAACGCATTAAGAAATTTGAAAGTATTTTGGTACTTGGTGTTGCCGGTGGAAGTGTTATCCGAACATTAAGTGACGAAATTAAATTCAAAGGCAAAATAACCGGTGTTGAGATTGATTCGAATATTGTTGAAATTGCTGAGAAGTTTTTTAAACTAAATGAAATTCCAAATCTTGAAATTGTGATTGATGATGCTTTCGAATTTGTTTTAAAAACCAAAGAAAAATATGATTTGATTATCATAGACATCTTTCAAGATACGGTTATGCCTAACTTTTTGTTTGAAGATTTCTTCATCAACCGAATCAATTTTTTAGTAAATCCTAATGGCTTTATTTTATTTAACACCATGGTTATTTCTAAAATAGATGAAGAACGAAATTTAATTTATAAAAATAAATTCGGAGGTGATTTTTCACTTAGAATGTATCCCAAAGTGGAAACCCACAACGAACTTTTTACCATCAAAAAACTAAACTAATGGGATTTCTAAAAAAATTATTAATCGGAAAAGTTTCCCCAATAGACAAACCCAAGTACAACCCGATTGTTCGGAGAATTTTAAACATTCGCGCCATTTGGAACAATGACCATCAAGATGATAACGGTATTGAAAAAATAGTGCGGTTATTGCTTTCCTCCTCTCAATTGCTATTTCCCGGATTGTATATCAAGTACATTGCCAATAAATTAGGCCACGAATACCAAGACTTAGCACTCGATTTTTATGTATTGGCCAAATTCATCTTCCCGATTGTCATTTTAAGCCACCATTGGCAATACCATTATTGGGTTATGGGGATTATGGTGTATCTGTTATTGGAAACCGTACTTTATATCCCAACGCTGATTTTTGCTTCGGATTTATTCAACAAACCGCGTTCCTATAAACGTTCGATGTTGTTGCTTTTTTTCAATTATATGGAGATTGTATTTTCGTTTGCCGTTTTATATACCCATGGCGACAATATGAATAAACCATTTGAACACTGGTTTGACGCCATTTATTTCAGTATCGTGAGTTCTAATTCTATTGGCTTTGGTGATTATTATCCGATTACAACTTTTGGAAAAGTTTTGGTGAGTATACAGGCAATGTTCTTTTTGTCTTTTGTGGTACTTTTTTTGAACTTCTTTTCTACCAAAGTAAAAAACAAAGGCTATTTTGACAATGAAGAAATAGAATGAAATTAAAGAATTTTTCGCGCTTTTTCTAAATCTTCCGGAGTGTCAATACCAATTCCAACGTGTGTTGTCTCTACCATTTTGATTCTTTTGCCAAACTCTAAATAGCGCAGTTGTTCCAATTTTTCGGAAGCTTCTAAAGACTTCATCGGCAATTGATAGAAAGCCAACAATGCTTCTTTGCGGAAGGCATAAATACCAACATGTTTCATATAACGAACGCCTACATTCTGTTCTCTTGGATAAGGAATCACAGCACGTGAAAAGTACAAAGCAAAACCATTTTGATCGGTCACCACTTTTACATTATTGGGATTATTAATTTCTTCTTGGTCTAAGATTTCGAACATTAAGGAAGCCAAATCGACTTTTTTATCAAAATCATTTCGGAATACTTCAATAACTCTGGCCAAAGGTTCTTTATTGATAAATGGCTCATCACCTTGCACATTTACCACTATATCAACCTCTAAATTCTCTACTGCTTCAGCAATTCTATCGCTGCCACTTTCATGTTCTTTGACACTCATGATGGCTTTTCCACCGTGATTGATGATTTCATCATAAATTAAAATCGAATCCGTAACCACAAAAACATCTTGAAATAAACCGGTATTTACTGCTGCTTCATAAGTGCGAAGAATGACTGTTTTTCCTCCTAAATCCTGCATCAATTTGGCAGGAAAACGGGTGGATGCATAACGGGCTGGAATGACGGCGATGATTTTCATTTTTTTAAGGCGCTAAGGTTCTGAGTGGCTAAGGTAATGAGTTTTCTTAATTTCTTATAATTTGTAATTGGTAAATCGTAATTATATTTTACCCTACAAAACTCTCGTCTTTAAACCCTATCAAATACAACTTATCTTTAGCGCGGGTTACTGCTGTATACAACCATCGCACATAATCTACATCAATGCCATTGGGCAAAAAAGGTTGTTCGATGAAAACCGTATTCCATTGTCCGCCTTGCGATTTATGACAAGTGATGGCATAAGAAAATTTTACCTGAAGAGCATTGAAATATTCATTGTTTTTAACCTTCAGAAATTTGCGGTATTGTGGTTCGCCTTCATAATCTTTCATCACTTCTTGGTACAAGCGGTTGCTCTCTTCGTATGTTAATGAAGGTGATTCGCTGGTAATTGTATCCAATAAAACGATGGTTT
>JBDLVY010000161.1:0-12374 GCA_039804545.1 Bacteroidota bacterium
ATAATTATGTTTTCTGTCAAATATGTAAGAAAAAATAATTATTAAATGTAAAAAAAGTGTATTTCATCGATAAAATGTGTATTTTATAGATATTTTTAAAAATATTGATTTACATTTGAATTATAGAATAACAGCATAAAAATTATGATAATGTACAACCCTACAAAATTTTAATGCGATTGTTTTACAAGTAAATTTTTATATGCCAAACCTAAATATAACCCTGATTAATGAGTTTTTAAATTATTTTTTTAATGCCCCAAATTTTTTAGTTATGAAAAAAAAATACATTTTAATCACAACGTTTGCTCTTTTATCTGCAATTAATGGAGCCTATGCACAAGTTGATAATACATTTTCAGGAGAAGGTTCAGGAGCCAACAGCACCGGGAACTTTAACACCGGTTTTGGTAAAGATGCTTTGAAAAACAATACCAGCCAAAGTAATAATGCATTTGGCGCAAGAGTATTGTCAGTGACCACAGGAGGTTTTAATAGTGCTTTCGGAAACGAATCATTGGCTAATAATACTACTGGTTCACTAAACAGTGCCTTCGGAACTCGAAGTTTATGGAATAATTTAACAGGAAGAAGTAATATTGCTTTCGGTCACAGAGCGATGGAGTCTAATGTTTTAGGTAGTAACAACACTGCTATTGGTTATGGAGCATTATTATATTCTACCGGAAGTAATAATGTTGCTTTAGGTATTAATACGCCTAAAAATTTAATTTCAGGAAACAATAATATTTTTATAGGTTCTGAAACTGGGAAAAATTTAATTAACGGAAGCTTTAATGTTTTTCTAGGCAATGTTAGCTTAGAAGCTTCTCCTTCTTCAGCCAAACTAGCTGGAAATAATACAGATGCAACCATTATTCTTGCGGATGGTTTAGGAAACCAAAGGGTATTTATAAATAAATCCGGTAATGTTGGTATTGGTTTAGGAAACAATGTGATTCCGGCCAACCGTTTAGATATTGGTGGTGGAGTTGTAATTGGAAAAACTTTTGTTCCCAATGCTGGTTCAACGATAGCCAACACAACTCTCGCGCCTGCCAATGGTATGTTAGTAGAAGGTAAAGTGGGTATTGGTAACAAGTCGCCTAATAATAAAGTTGAAATAACCCATGGAACTAGCGGTAATTCAGGATTGCGTTTCACCAATTTAACCAGTCAGTTCGATCCACCTGTTGCACAAACCGCTACAAAGTTTTTAACGGTTAACGCAAATGGTGATGTGGTATTGCAAAAAATACCGGGCTTAACCAATACAAATGCAATGTCATCTAATGCCAATTTGATGATTACGAATGTCAATAACATGCAAGCTTCGGCACCAATTGTAAATTCTATCTCTAACATTATTAATTCCAACAATCAGTTGATTACTACCGTAAACGGCGTACCTAGTGCTCCGGTTAATTTACCACAATCTATTTTGACAGAAGTTGATGGAAGTGTTACCAATGAATTGCAAACGCTTTCACAAGTTGGAAATACAATTACTCTTTCTAATGGCGGTGGTTCTGTTACCATTCCAACGTTAGTAGATACCGATACCGATGCTCAAAATTTAGCTTTAGCAGGAAATGTACTGTCAATCTCTAATGGAAATAGTGTAACGCTTCCGGCTGACGTACCTCAAACTTTAACACAATCAGAAAATACGATCACCCTTTCAAACGGAGGAGGTTCAGTTACTATTCCAACTATGGTTGATACCGATCAACAATCCTTAACCTTAAATGGGCAAATACTTTCTATATCAAATGGAAATAGTGTGATTTTACCTCCACAGGAACCACAAACTATTACACAAAATGGCGCTATTGTAACTTTATCCAATGGAGGCGGTTCAATCACACTTCCGTCAACTACTGTAACAGCAGGAAATAACGTGACAGTAGTAGGAAACGGTTCTTCAGGAACTCCGTATGTGGTTAGTGCTAATGATACTAGTCTTTATGCCAATAATGGTGTTATCAATACAGCAACTACAGTAAGTGGTAACAGAATTGTTGATATGAATAACAGTAATATTTGGTTCAATACAGCCAATAGCACTTCTAATGGTAAAATATATTTGGGTGCTACACCTTCATATCCTAATACTACCGGAAATTACAAATTATTTGTTGAAGGTGGAATCTTGACCGAAAAAGTAAAAGTGGCACTAAGAAGTTCGGCCAATTGGGCGGATTATGTATTTGCTAAAGATTATAAACTAATGCCGTTGAAAGAAGTTGAAACTTTTGTTAATGCCAACAAACACTTACCGGGTATTGACTCTGCAGAGGAATTAGCAAAAAATGGTATTGATGTAGCCGAAATGCAATCAAAACAAATGGAGAAGATTGAAGAGTTAACACTTTATATCATTGACCAAGACAAAAAAATTGATGCTCAAAGTAAAGCCATAGAAAAAAACAGCAAAGAAATTGAAGAGTTGAAAGCTCAAATTCAAGCTCTGATTGCAAAAACTAAATAATATGTACAAGATATTTAAAATAGTTTTACTGAGCTGTTTTGTTTTCAATTCGGCATCGGTTTCAGCCCAAGTCAGTGAGTATTTGGCTGACGAAAACAGCAGGATTTCAAATTCTCAGCAAACTGAAAATGAAATCAGACGCTTTGTAGATGATAATTTTAAAAATTATAAATTATCCAAAGAAACTACAGATGAGGTAATAAAACACCTTAGAGAGGAAGAAGAATTTACTGAGGAAGAATTGCAAAAAGCTTTGGTGAATGCCAAAATATATGAATTGAGAAAATTGTTCTTTTTTGAAAACTCGGATAAAAAAGAGTTATATACCGCTAAGATACCGCCTCTTGCCGTAATGCAAACTTGTGTAAATGGTGATTTTGAAAGTAATACAGCAGGATATACTTTTTGGTCAGATGGTTATGCGCAACCGGCTACCGGAACAGGATTTTTTCAATCTTGTGCTATGCCAACTGCTGCGACAGCAACCAATATGGTAACACCAAGCACCAATAATTTTGCCTCAACTATTACTTTGATTGATAGCGGAAGTCCAGGATATCAAGCGTTTGATCCAACATTAGCCGGTTTAGGAGTCAATGTACCTACGCTCAATACTAATGGCGGAACTAAAGCCATAAAGCTAAACAATGCCAATGGTTTTGGCTCTTCTGATGTGACTACCATGTCAAGATATTTTCCGGTAATAAACCAATCTACCATTGATTTTAATTTTTCATTAATCATGGATAACAAACCAGCTCACGGTCAACCTATACAACCTTTTTTCAGGGTTAGGGTTTTAGACCAAAATGGCAATGTGGTAGATGAAATATGTATAATTGCCAATCCAGAAAATTGTTTGTTCAATACCTTAGTCGTTAGTTCAAGCCGAAGAGTACTCTACACCGGTTGGCTTTGTGCCCGATTGAATGTAGGTGAGATTTTAAATCAACCCGGAACAATTGAATTTACCGTAAGTGATTGTGAACCATCAGCTCATTTTGGAACGGTTTACATAGATAATATTTGTGGATTTACTTGTGCTGTTCCGCAGCTAGGTGCTTTAAATACCACTCCAACCAATTTCAATTGCCCCGACATGAGCGGAAGTACTCCAATTCAAGTTTGTGGAGATTATCAACCGCCTGTAAATGCTGTTTTGAATGCAATTTCTTTGAATATTCTTCAAAATAATACGGTCATTGGAACTATAGCAGCACCGACAACGCTAACAAGTAGTACGTTTTGTTTTACAGTTAATCCAAGTCTTTTTGGTGCAAACCCTTCCGGCGATTTCGAATTCCAAGTCAATGGTAGTTTTAATGTCAACTGTACGGCAGGAACATTTGTTTATGAAATAACAGACAATTCCGCAAATATAGGACCTGATGTGACATTTGATAATTGTTGTCAGCCTATTTTAGAATTGTTTTCTCCTAGCGATGATGTTAATAATTTAGCGGTTGTTGCTGTAAAACAAAGAGAACGATCCAATTGGATTAAAGCGGCCAACATCGTGTCGGTTGGTGACAATGCAACAGGCAATGGCGTGGTGTATCATGCCGCCAATTATGTAGAATTGAATCCGGGATTTGAAGCGGTTATAGGCGCCCAATTTGTCGCTTATCCTGAAGGTTGTACCAGTAATTACGTATACAAACAAAAAGGAGAAACAACTGAAGTCACCCAAAGAGCAATCGCAGTGGAGGATACAGTAGTCAATTTGGTTAAAATAGCCAACGGTTTTGCCATCATTCCTAATCCATCTAGCAGTACTATTGAAATAGTAATGAAAAATGCCGAGTTCAATAAAATTAGTATTACTTCAATAGACGGTAAAACGGTATTAAATCGAAATATAGAAATGACCGATAAAACCCAATTGGATGTTAGTGGATACGCTAATGGTGTTTATATCATTAACATAACTTCTGAGGACGGAAGAATTCATACTGAGAAATTGGTTAAAAATTAATTTTACTTCTAAATACTTATAAACAAAGCTTCTCCTAACCGAGAAGCTTTTTTATATTTGTCCAATGCCAAAAGCTAATTTATGTTGCAATTAAATGTAAAAAACGAAACCTCAAGATTACGCGCTGTAGTCCTTGGTTCAGCCGAAAATAATGGCCCGACACCCACGGTTGAAGAAGCTTATGACCCGAAATCATTAGAACATATTCTCGCCGGAACTTATCCCGTAGAAGCCGATATGATCAATGAAATGGAAGCCTTTAATCAAGTATTTCAGAAATATGATGTACAGGTTTTTCGCCCGAAAATGATTGAAAATTACAATCAAATTTTCACCCGCGACATCGGATTTGTTATAGATGATGTTTTTATCAAAGCCAATATTTTACCCGATAGAGAAAGAGAACTCGATGCTATTCAATATGTAATAGACCAAATTAATCCTGCCAAAGTAGTTCGTCCGCCCGAAGAAGTTCATATTGAAGGCGGCGATGTCATGCTTTGGAACGATTATATTTTCATCGGCACTTACAAAGGTTCTGATTATAAAGATTACATCACCGCGCGAACCAATATGCAGGGCGTAAATTATATCAAAGATTTGTTCCCAAATAAAAAAGTAAAAGAATTTGATTTGGTCAAATCCAAGTTGGAAGCTCGCGATAATGCATTACATTTAGATTGTTGTTTTCAACCCGTTGGCAAAAACAAAGGCATCATCTATAAAAGCGGTTTCCGTCAAGAATCGGATTATGTTTTCTTAGTGAAATTATTTGGCAAAGAAAACCTTTTCCATATCACCCGAGACGAAATGTACCATATGAATTCTAATGTGTTTTCCATTGATGATAAGGTAGTCGTTTCTGAAAAAAACTTTACCCGATTAAACAATTGGCTTCGCGATAACGGATTTACAGTAGAAGAAATACCATACGCAGAGATTGCTAAACAAGAAGGCTTGTTGCGATGCTCGACCTTGCCGTTAATCAGAGATTAAAATTTATGTCAAGTTTCAGGTTCCAAAATAGCAAACTGTAACTTTAAAACTGAAACTATAAACCAAAAAAAACAATGAAACAAACAACCAATTCCATACTAATGATTCGTCCGGTGGCGTTTCGTATGAACGAACAAACTGCGGTTAATAATTATTACCAAAAAGTCCTCGACGGATTATCACCCGAAACCGTTAATGCCAAAGCGCAAGCCGAGTTTGATGCTTTTGTAAGCAAGCTGCGAAAAGTAGGGGTAAATGTGGTTGTCGTTGAAGATACTTTGGAACCCAATACACCCGATAGTATTTTTCCAAACAATTGGATATCGTTTCACGAAAACGGAGATGTGGTTTTGTACCCCATGTTTGCCGAAAACCGACGCGCCGAAAGAAGAGAAGACATTCTCGATATTTTAGAAGACGAAGGATTCGAAATCAATGAAATCATGGATTACACTTTGGCCGAAGAAGACAATGTTTTCTTAGAAGGTACAGGAAGTTTATTATTAGACCGCGAAAACGGAAAAGCCTATTGCGCTTTATCACCGCGTGCCGATGAAGAACTGATGATAGAATTCTGTGAGGATTTCGAATTTACGCCCGTGATTTTTGAAGCATTCCAAACGGTTAACGGCGAAAGAAAACTGATTTACCATACCAATGTCATGATGACTTTAGGCGATACGTTTGCTGTGATTTGTGCCGATTGTATCGACGACAAAAAAGAACGCAAAATGGTTTTAGACAGCTTGCGTGGCGATGACAAAGAAGTCATTTTAATTACCGAAGACCAAGTCAACAACTTTGCCGGAAACATGCTCGAAGTTAAAGGAAAAGACGACAAAAGATTCTTAGTGATGAGTGAGTCGGCTTATAAAAGTTTGACCAAAAAACAAATCGCCCAACTCGAAGCTCACGTTGAAATCATTCACTCGAGTTTAGACACTATTGAAGCCTGCGGTGGCGGAAGTGCCCGTTGCATGATGGCGGAAATTTTTCTGCCAAAAGAATAATTTTAAATACCTCTTAAAAAAAATCCCAATTGCTGAATTTTGCATTTGGGATTTTTTTATTTGTATTTTGTAATGATTTATATGCCTCTAATGATACTCAAAACCGCACTGATGATATACTGAATTCCAATGGCAACAGTCAGAAAGCCAACGATTCGAGAAATGGCCACAATGCCCGAAGCACCAAGATATTTTGCCAAATAATGGGCGCTTCTCAAAACTAAAAAAATCAACAATGACACGATGATGATAGAAATCACCGATGACAAAATTTCGGGTGTAGAGTGATGGTCTTGGTTAAAGGCAATTAAAAGCGAAATCGAACCTGGTCCGGCCAACATCGGCATAGCCAGTGGTGTTAGCGCTATCGAATTTCTGTTTTGTAAATCTTCTTCCACTTCTTTGCTAATTCCTTTTCGTTTTTTCGGATTCGCATTAAGCAAACCAAATCCGGAACTGGCAATCAAAATACCTCCGGCTATTCGGAGTGCCGAAATCGTAATCCCAAAAAAGCTCAAAACATATTCGCCAACAAAAAAAGAAATCAATAAGATAATACAAACATTGATGGCAGTCAAAAGAGAAACCCGCGAACGTTCAGCTTTGTTATAATCTTGCGTTAAACCCACAAAAAAAGGAATTACGCCAATCGGATTTAAAACCGAGAACAATGCGCCCAACAGGACCAAAAAAGTATTCAAAAAGATTTCCATTTTTCTAATAATTCGAATCGACTGCAAAGATAAGTAAAGAATGAAAGTAAGTGTTAATTTAAAAACATTATTAGTTAAATTTGCCCCATGAAAAATAAGAAAACACTAGTGCTTGGCGCTACGACCAAACCCGAAAGATACGCTTTCAAAGCCATCACTCTATTGGTTGAAAAAGGACATTCTGTCCTGGCCATTGGTCAAAATCAAGGCGAAGTTGCCGGAATTACTATCCGAACCAAAAACATTCCTTTAAAAAATATCGATACGGTGACTTTGTACCTAAATCCGCTAAGACAAAGAGAGTATTACAACTACATCATCGAAACCAAACCCAAACGCGTCATCTTCAATCCGGGAACAGAGAATCCCGAGTTTTACCAATTGTTACAAAGCAACGGCATCAAAGTAGAAGTCGCTTGCACATTGGTTTTATTGGCTACAAATCAGTACTAGTAGCGAATGGTTCGGGTTTTATTGGGAATGGCAATTCCCGTTTTCCGTTACAATATCCCGAAAAATCGGGATGATTTTCACTGCAACCGGGGCTAAAAGAATATCCTTTTTAATATCGGGTGTTTTCCGTCGCCGGTTTGCTAATCAAAAGCAATCCGATAAAAGTGATACAACCGTTGACTATAATCAACTCATTATCCAAAGTATAATCACCCAATAATTCTGCAGAATACTTGCTGATAAAAAAGCAAATCGCCGGTGCAATCACACAAACAAATGGCACCAACTTGTCGTGAACTGTTTTCGATTTCATAAACAACCCAAAAGCATACAGCCCTAAAAGCGGTCCGTAGGTATAGGAGGCAATTTTGAAAATCATCTTCACCACCGAAGCGTCATTCACGGCATTGAACAAAATAATCACCAAAAACATCAAGAATGAAAATCCAACATGAACCAAGTGTCGTGTTCTCACAATATTGGGTTTGTTTTGGTTTTCGGCTTTGTCCATGCCCAAAAAATCGACACAAAAAGAGGTCGTTAAAGCGGTCAAAGCACTATCAGTAGTGGCAAAAGTTGCCGCCGTCAATCCTAATAAAAACACCACTGCCGGCACTAGGCTCAAATGGTTAAATGCAATTTCTGGGAATAATAAATCGGTGCGCGCCACACCATCAACCATCGGAATAGCAATGCCATTTTTCTCAGCATACAAGTACAACAATGCGCCAACACTCAAAAAGAAAATATTAATCAGCACAAAAATTCCGGTAAAAGTGAACATGTTTTTTTGGGCTTCGCCTATGTTTTTACAACTCAAATTTTTCTGCATTAAATCTTGGTCTAGTCCAACCATCGCTATCGTCACGAAGATTCCGCCCAGCACTTGTTTCCAAAAATAATTCCCTTTCAAATAATCTTCAAAGAAGAAAATTTTAGAATAATTGCTGTTTTTTACCGCTTCAAAGGCTTGAAATGCACCAAAATCCAAACTATCGCAAATAAAATATATCGTCAAAAACACCGAAGAAACTAAGAAAAAAGTTTGCAAAGTATCGGTAATGATAATCGTTTTCAATCCGCCGCGATAAGTGTAGGC
The DNA here is from genome assembly GCA_039804545.1 of Bacteroidota bacterium. Lineage (GTDB taxonomy): Bacteria > Bacteroidota > Bacteroidia > Flavobacteriales > Flavobacteriaceae > Flavobacterium. The sequence continues at coordinate 8,738 of JBDLVY010000161.1, forward strand.
AAAGATCAATCCGAGTGAAATTAAAACCGTTAACGCAAAGGGAATATGAAAGGCATCAAACACATAACGCTGCAACACAATCACCACCAAATACAATCGGAAAGCCGACCCAATCGTGCGACTAATCAAGAAAATGGAAGTGGCAGTTTTGTAACTTATCGTGCCCAATCTTTGCTCAATATAGCTGTAAATTGAGGTCAAATTCATGCGGTAATACAACGGCAGTAATACTTTGGCAATGATTAAAAAACCTAGGGCATTTCCCAATACAAATTGAAAATATTTAAACTGCAAATCAGGATTGCCTACTTCTCCCGGAACCGAGATAAAAGTAACGCCCGACAATGCTGTTCCTATCATGCCAAAAGCTACCAAATACCATTTAGAGTTTTTATTGGCCTTAAAAAAAGTGTCATTGTCAGTTCCTTTTTTGCTTACAATATTGGATATCAAAATCAATAACCCGAAGTAAATAACAATGATAATTAAGATGGTAGTTGGTGACATAAATAATATTTTACAGTGAGCCAAAATACAAAAAAGTTGGAAGTTAGATGTCTGATGTTATGAGATAGTTACTAATACTTTTAACTTCTGGCTTCCCGCATCTAACTTCCAACATTTTAATTACTTTTGCCTCATGGAATTTTCTTCAAAACTATTAGAAAAAGCGGTTGCCGAAATGGCACAATTGCCCGGAATTGGGAAGCGAACGGCTCTGCGATTGGTCTTGCATTTGTTAAAACAACCTGTTGAGCAAACCCAATTTTTGGCACAAGCGTTAACGACTATGCGTGAGGAAATTAAGTTTTGTAAAACTTGTCACAACATTTCCGATGTTGAGGTTTGTGAAATTTGCAATAACCCGGCGAGAAATCACCAAATTATTTGTGTAGTTGAAGATGTGCGCGATGTAATGGCAATTGAAAACACCAATCAGTTCAAAGGGATTTACCATGTTTTGGGTGGAAAAATATCTCCTATTGACGGAATTGGACCGAGTCAGCTCAATATTACTTCTTTAGTAGAAAAAGTAAAATTAGGACAAATTGAGGAATTGATTTTTGCCTTAAGCTCAACCATGGAAGGCGATACGACCAATTTTTATATCTTCAGGCAAATCAAAGATTTTGAGATAAGAACATCTACTATAGCTCGCGGCATAGCCATTGGTGACGAGTTAGAATATGCCGATGAGGTGACTTTGGGACGAAGTATTTTGAACCGCGTTCCTTTTGAAAATACTTTAAAAAATTTATAGCAAAATAATAGCCCACTACATTTTTGTAATTAGAATTGAAAAATCTATCTTTGTTTGCAATTTTTTTTAAAAAATATAATGAATAAACCCAAAATATATCTATTTTTTCTACTTAGTATTTTATTGACTTCCTGCGTTCCTACTAAAGATTTGGTTTATCTTCAAAATAAAAGCGAAGGAACAAGTACTGCGGTTACTCCTTCTAATCAAAAACCTTATCGTTTGCAAACCAATGATTTATTGAATATTTCTATTAAGGCTATTGATCCGAAATTGGTTGAAATATTCAACCCTTCCGGCGCACAAAATATGGTGGCTACACCCGATCAAGGAAATTATTTTAATGGGTATTCAGTAGATGATCACGGTAATATTAGATTGCCTATACTGGGCGAAATCAATGTTTTAGGTTTTACTACAGAAGAAGTTAGGATTAAAATCGAAAAATTACTTTTGGAAAAATATTTTAAAAGTGAAGCGGGCGTTTTTGTCATTGTAAAATTGTCCGGATTTCGATATACCATTAATGGAGAAGTAACAAATACGGGTACTAAAACCCTGTTTCAAGACAAAGTGAATGTCATGGAAGCCATCGCTAATGCCGGTGATATTACCATTACAGGAGATAGAAAAGATGTAAAAGTCATCCGAACCTTTCCGCAAGGAAGTGAAACTTTCAGTTTGGATTTGACCGATGCTAACGTGGTCAATTCTCCGGGTTTTTACTTGCAGCCCAATGATTATGTGTATGTGAAACCATTAAAACAAAAATCATGGGGAACTGGAAAAACCGGAATAGAATCTTTAACGACAATTGTAACCATATTATCATTAGCCACAACTACTTTTTTGTTACTTAGAAATTAACACTCCTCTTCATGCTAGACGTAAAAGATTTTACTTTTTTTGACAAACAAAGCAGCTTTGATTTTAAAGGATTTTTAATCAAAACAATCAGTTATTGGAAATGGTTTGTAATAGGTTTAATTATTGCCTTTTCTGTCGCTTATCAGTTAAATGTAAGGAAACAAAAAATATATGGGATTGAAACTACTATAGCGGTTAAGGAAGAAAATAATCCATTCTTTACTTCCAACACGAGTTTGGTTTTCAATTGGGGTGGAACTTCAGATAAAGTTCAAATGATTTCAACGACCTTAAAGTCAAGGTCTCACAACGAATTGGTGGTAGATAGACTAGAGTTTTTTATAGACTATTTTAAGCAAACTCAATATTTTTTGCAGGATGTTTATGGCGAAATACCTTTCAAAGTTAACATTGACAAGTCAAAAAACCAGCTGTTGAATCAGTTCGTTAAGGTAAAAATGCTCAACAATCAATCGTATCAAATTACCATTCCCTTCAGTGCTAATGAAGTTGAGGTTATTCAATATGGAGACAATTTAAAATCGTTTGTAAAAGTGCCTAATGGGGAATTCAAAAAAGTATACCGCATTGGAGAAGAAGTTAACTTGCCCTTTCTTCACTGGAATTTGGTCCTGTCTGAGGCATCTTTGAAAAACTTTGATGAAGAAATATTAGTTCGCTTTAATTCTTTTGATAATACAGTTTCAACTTATAAAGGTATAAGGGTTGACCTTGATGAAAAAGCCGGTTCTATCTTAAAATTGGCTATGGAAGGCACCAACAAAGCAAGAATGGTAGATTACCTCAATGCAACAGTGGATGTTTTGATAAAAAAACAACTCGATAACAAGAATCAATTTGCCGAAAACACCATCAATTTTATTGATGAAACTTTACTCAAGATGGAAGCTCAATTGAAAGATTCAGGCAATGAGTTAAAAGATTTTAGTAAAAACAATAATATCATCGATATTGAAGAAGGCGGAACTACTTATAAAAGCCAACTGATTGATTATGATGTCCAAAAAGACCAAGTAGAGCGAAAGTTAGCTTATTTGAGTTCCTTAAAAAATTACCTAAAAAACAGCGTAGATTTTTCAAAATTACCGGCACCAACAGTTGCAGGAATAGATGAGCCTAATATCACAACGAATGTAGCCAAATTGATATCATTGTCTATTGGTCGTTCCGATTTGGGGTATTCTATCAAAGGGGATATTTATTACGAAAGAATTGACAGTGAAATACAATCGGTTAAAAAAGTGCTTTTGGAAAATGCCAATTCATTGCGAATTGCTCTACAATATGACTTGGAATTGGCCAATCAAAAAATCAGAAAAGTAGAAGGCGAAATCAGCCGACTTCCCGAAAACAAACAGGAATGGTTAAAGTTGTCCAGAAAATACAATTTGAGTGACAATATCTACAATACATTTTTGCAAAAAAGAAGTGAGGCTTCGATTGTAAAAGCGGCTAACTTATCTGATATTCAATTTATCGATCCGGCCA
>JBDLVY010000162.1:0-11782 GCA_039804545.1 Bacteroidota bacterium
TTGAAGTTATTGTAAGTTCGGATTATGCTTCAGAATTGGCTTCAATCATTTGTAACCAATATTTCAAAAGCAGTTTTACGTTCTTTTGCGGGAATTTAAGAAGAGATATTTTACCGGATTCACTGACTTTAGCTGGCGTAATATTCGAGGAAATTGAAGTCTATGAAACGGTTTTAACCCCGCACAAAGCAGACAACAATTTGAACGGCATTATGTTTTTCAGTCCGTCAGGCGTACAAAGTTTTTTGAAAGCCAATGTCATTCGGGATGAAGTCTGTTTTTGCATCGGCGGCACAACAGCTAATGCCTTGAGAGGATTTACCAATAAAATTATAATGGCTAATCAACCAACAATAGAAAGTACACTGATAAAAAGTATATAATTTTTTAACAAAATATAATTTGGCTAAAGCCAAAACATAACAAAAATTATTATTAAAAACGATTTATTCCTTCGCGCTTTAAACAATGAATCTGTAGAACGTCCACCGGTTTGGATGATGCGCCAAGCGGGAAGATATTTACCTGAATTCAGAGCCTTGCGCGATAAATACGATTTCTTCACCCGTTGCGAAACGCCAGAATTAGCGGCAGAAATCACTGTACAACCCATAAGAATTGTAAAACCCGATGCGGCGATTTTGTTCTCGGATATTTTGGTAGTGCCAAGAGCCATGGGGATTCACGTGGAGTTGAAAGACAATTTGGGACCCATCATTCCCAATCCAATTAGAACCATGGAGCAAGTCAATCAAGTCTTCGTTCCAGATGTCAATGAAACGTTAGGCTACGTTTTTGATGCTATCAAACTAACCAAAGAAATGTTAAACGATGAGGTGCCGCTTATTGGTTTTGCCGGTTCACCATGGACGATTTTCTGTTACGCTGTAGAAGGAAAAGGGTCTAAAAGTTTCGATACGGCCAAAGGATTTTGTTTCTCTAACCCAATTGCAGCACATACATTATTGCAAAAAATTACCGATACCACGATTTTATATTTAAAAGAAAAAGTAAAAGCGGGTTGTAACGCCATTCAGATTTTTGATTCTTGGGGTGGCATGTTATCCCCTGTAGATTACCAAGAGTTCTCGTGGCAATACATCAATCAAATTGTAGAAGCCTTAGCCGAAGACACTAAAGTCATCGTATTCGGAAAAGGGTGTTGGTTTGCGCTAAATGACATGGCGAAATCTAAAGCTTCTGCATTAGGGGTAGACTGGACCTGCTCCGCAAGAAATGCCCGTTATTTATCAGGAGGAAGAATCACTTTACAAGGAAATTTCGACCCAAGTCGTTTGTTATCTCCAATTCCAACCATCAAAAAAATGGTACATGAAATGATAGACGAATTCGGTAAAGACAGTTACATCGTAAACCTTGGACATGGCATTCTGCCAAACATTCCCGTAGATCATGCTAAAGCTTTTGTGGAGGCGGTTAAGGAATATAATAAGTAGATGATAAAATCAGATTCATTTCATATAATCACTTTACAACCGGAAGACGCAAAAAGTTTATCTGAAATGATGGTTATGAATTTTGATAACTTTAAACGTTATTTTCCAATTACTTTATCAAAAAATCAATCGATAGAAGATAGCATTAAATACATTGAAGAAAAAAGAAACGAAAATAAATCTAAATCAGAATATACTTTTGGAATAAAAGACATTTTAAACGGAGACATTGCGGGTTTAATAATCATTAAAAAAGTAAATTGGGAAACCAAACAAGGTGAGTTTGCCTATTGCATTGGTTCTGAATATGAAAATAAAGGTTGGATGTCAAAAGCAATTGCCTTAACATCAAAATATGGTTTTGAAGTTTTAGGTTTTGAAAAGTTTCAAATTATTGCACACAAAACTAATATTGGAAGTTGTAAAGTAGCTCAAAAAAGTGATTTCAAATGGCAGAAAACACTTCTAAATGAATATACACCACCAGAAGAATCTCCATTAGATATGGAATTATATGAATTAACCAATGAAAGATAAATTCTATCAATACATACTCCAACTCCAAAACCAAATCACTTCAGCTCTAGAAGCAGTCGATGGTGTCGCTAAATTTCGTGAAGATATTTGGCAACGTCCGGAAGGCGGCGGCGGAAGAACACGCGTGATGGAAAACGGAAATGTTTTTGAAAAAGGCGGTGTCAATATTTCGGCCGTTCACGGAAAATTACCCGAGGCGATGCGTCAACTATTCAACGTAGGTGAAGCCGATTTTTTCGCATGCGGATTGAGTCTAGTCATTCACCCGAAAAGCCCAATGGTGCCAACGGTTCATGCCAATTGGCGCTACTTCGAAATGTATGATGATAATGGAAATGTGATTAATTCTTGGTTCGGTGGCGGACAAGATTTAACGCCGTATTATTTGTTTGAAGAAGATGCCAAACATTTTCACCAAACCTGCAAAACCGCTTGCGACAAACATAATTCCGATTTTTATCCGAAATTCAAAAAACAATGTGATGCCTATTTTTGGAACGCACACCGCAACGAAGCGCGCGGCATTGGCGGATTGTTCTTCGACTATTGTAAAGAATCAGACCTGAGCGATAGCGAACTGGCGAAGCAATCTATGACCATGGATGATTGGTACAATTTCGTAACCGAAGTCGGCAACAGTTTCTGCGAAGCCTATGTTCCGATTGTCGAGAAAAGAAAAGAATTACCCTATTCGGCCGAACAAAAAACTTGGCAGGAAATCCGCCGCGGTCGTTACGTCGAATTCAATTTGGTACACGACAAAGGCACACTATTCGGACTAAAAACCAACGGCAGAATTGAATCGATATTGATGAGTTTACCACCACACGTGCAATGGGTTTACGACCATCATCCGGAAGCCGGAAGCGAAGAAGAAAAATTAATCAACGTATTAGAAAAACCAATTGATTGGATCTAAATAAATTTAACCATTAAGAAATTAAGTAACATTAAGGCTTAATGAACCTTAATTTCTTAATGGTTCAAAAATAAATTGTAATAACGAACTTCGCTTTGCGCCTTTGCGCCTTTGCGAGAAAAAAACAAAACTATGTTCCCACTACAAAGAGGCAGAAGACTAAGAGTTAACGAAAGCATTCGTTCCTTAGTCCGCGAAACAACATTAAGCCCATCCGACTTTATGTTCCCAATGTTCATAGCAGAAGGCGAAAATTATACATTCGAAATCCCATCCATGCCCGGAATTTTCCGCCGCTCGATTGATTTAACGGTAGAAGAAGTAAAAGAAATCTATGCGCTAGGCATTCGCGCCGTAAACATATACGTAAAAGTCGACGAAAGCCTAAAAGACAACACCGGCAAAGAAGCTTGGAATCCTAACGGATTGATGCAAAGAGCTATTCACGCTATCAAAACCGCTTGCCCGGAAATGATTGTAATGCCCGATGTGGCTCTCGACCCTTATTCTATTTACGGTCACGACGGTATCATCGAAAACGGCGATATTGCCAATGATGCGACCAACGAAGCTTTAGTAAAAATGGCCGTTTCTCACGCACAAGCCGGAGCCGATTTTGTAGCGCCAAGCGACATGATGGACGGACGTGTTTTAAGATTGCGCCAAGGTTTAGATGCTGCCGGTTTTCAAAATGTAGGTATCATGAGTTATTCGGCCAAATATGCTTCGGCATTTTATGGTCCGTTTCGCGATGCCTTAGATAGTGCGCCAAGAGAAGCCGACGTTGTAGTTCCCAAAGACAAAAAAACCTATCAAATGGATTACGCCAACCGCATCGAAGCCATCAAAGAAGCCTTAATGGACGTAGAAGAAGGTGCCGATATGGTTATGGTCAAACCCGGAATTGCGTATTTGGATATCGTTCGCGAAGTCAAAAACGCCGTGAATGTTCCCGTAACAGTTTTCCATGTGTCGGGCGAATATGCCATGATCAAAGCCGCTTCAGAAAGAGGTTGGCTCGACCACGACAAAATCATGATGGAGCAATTGATGTGTATCAAGCGTGCCGGTGCCAGTCTGATTTCGACTTATTTTGCCAAAGAAGCCGCAATTTTACTGAATCAAAAATAGGAGCAAAAGGCTTGGGATTTATCAGTAAACCGTGTTCCCGCTTTCCGCGCTACACGGTAGCTAGCTACAATCGGGGCTAATTAGGATTTGAATTGAATTTTTGTAAACCATGAAAAGAATCATATTACTCACTTTTATCATAACCTTCGCCTCTTGTAAAAAAGAAACCGAAGACAATTACGGTCAACCCCAATCGGACGAAACTGTACTAAAAGTTTCCGGTCAGGAATTATTTGAAGGCAAAGGAACGTGCACCGCATGCCATTTACCCGACCAAAAAGTAATCGGACCAAGCATTGCCGAAATTGCCAAAATTTACAAAGAAAAAAAAGGCAGCATAGTTGGTTTCTTAAAAGAAGAAAGCGAACCCATCGTTGACCCAAGTCAGTATGAGGTGATGAAAGCCAATTTCGCCATCACCAAACAAATGAGTGAAGAAGAATTGAAAGCGTTAGAAGATTACATCTATACTTTCTCAAAATAATTCTTCGCGACCTTCGTTTCTTCTTCGTGTGCTTTGTGGTTAAAATAATTATCTTTATCACATGGAAACCGCATTCATCAAAACACCATTGGGCGTAGCCAAAATAGTCGGCGATGAAAACGGAATTGCCGTCATTTCTATTTTAGAAGAAGGCGACCCGAGAGTAAAGCTCGAATCAGCGGAGCAAATTACCGCAGAAACTCCATCAGTTTTACAAGAATCAGTCCAACAACTTCAAGAGTATTTTGAAGGAAACCGAACAGATTTTGATTTTAAAATGAATCCATCGGGAACCGAATTCCAACAAAGAGTTTGGCAAGAATTGCAACAAATTCCCTTTGGCAAAACCATGTCGTATCTCGATTTATCCAAAAAGTTAGGCGATGTCAAAGCCATTCGCGCGGTAGCTTCGGCTAATGGTAAAAATCCATTATGGATAGTCGTTCCGTGTCATCGCGTTATCGGAACAGACGGTTCGTTAACCGGTTATGCTGGTGGACTTTGGAGAAAAAAATGGTTATTAGAACATGAATGTCCAACGGGACAACAAGCACTTTTTTAACTATTTTTCTTTCATATTTAAAATAAATCACTAATTTTAAGTCGGTAAATTCTTAACTTTATTCCTATGATTGAAAAAATCCCACTCAATAACATTCTCTTTTTAGATATAGAAACCGTTCCAGAAGAAAACAACTTTAACGCTTTGGATGCTGAGATGAAAACGCTTTGGGAGCAAAAAACCCAATACCAAAGAAAAGACGAATACACTCCGGAAGACTTTTACGAACGGGCTGGAATTTGGGCTGAGTTTGGTAAAATCGTTTGTATTTCTGTTGGTTATTTTGCGAATAAAAGTGACATTCGAAACTTTAGAGTGACTTCTTTTTTTGGGGATGAGATAAAGATTCTAAAAGATTTTTCTACTTTATTAGACACACATTTTAATGGAGCCCAGCATCTTTTGTGCGGGCATAACGCCAAAGAATTTGACATTCCGTTTATCGCCCGCAGAATGATAATCAATCAAGTAGTGATACCGGCGAAGCTGAATTTATTTGGCAAAAAACCTTGGGAGATTCCACATTTAGACACCTTAGAACTATGGAAATTCGGCGATTACAAACATTTTACCTCTTTAAAATTATTGACTAAAATTCTCGGCATTCCATCCCCAAAAGGCGATATCGACGGCAGTCAAGTAGCCCATGTTTTTTATGTAGAAAAAGACATAGACCGAATCGTGACTTATTGCGAGAAAGACGTAATAGCTGTGGCACAAATCTTCCTCCGATTGCGCAGAGAAGAATTATTGGTAGAAGATGAAATTTTACACGTATAAAAAAAGAGGTCATTCCGACCTCTTTTTTATTTGTTATCCTTTATCAGATTAGTTTCTTCTCAAAACAATTTTCTTAGTCACTGAAGCTTGTTCATTAGCAATATTCACTAAGTAAACACCATCTTGAAGATTTTCTATACCAAAGGAAGTAAGAACTTGATTGGTTTCTTTAGCAATGATAACTCTTCCTTGTAGATCATATAAAGTAATGGTTGCTTTTTCACTCAAAGAAGGAATGGCAACGTTAACTAGACCTTTAGTTGGATTAGGATATACACTGCTTTTTTCAATAGGATTTTCAGCCACAGACAAAGCAACTTGTACACTACAAATATCAATACTAAAAGCATTGATAGCACCTCCATCTTGATTATAAGGATCGGTTACTCTCAAAATCCATACACCATCGGCAGGTAAAGTATTTAATGTACTTAAACTGTTTACAGGAGCAATAAATCCATTGATCGCCGGATTTCCTGAACAAGTAGGCACGCCTCCATCATCATCCATTGTACAATTTATATTTTGATCACCACCACAGGCTTCTTCCAATAAAGTTATCACCGGACTTCCAATTGAAGCAGGTCCTTCAAGTACAATAGTCATGTCTTGAACATAGGTATGGGTAATATCAATATTAACATTTAAGTCTCCAATGGTGTAGCCACCTGTAATGGTTACCGGAACAGAAGCTTCTGAATTTGGTACATCCGCAATTATGGCATTAGAATAATCTTCAGCAGCAAAATTCAAATTACAAACTAAATTTCCGGTATCAAACGAGTACACATTAGCATTGCTTGTAACAGCAGTTCCACAGTTATTTTGCGGAATTACTCTCCAATAGTATCGGGTAGCCTGAGCTAATCCTGAAATATTGTATTCAGTTGTACTCACATCATCAGTAAGAAAAAGGGAAGAAAAATCAGGGGAAGTTGATACTTGAACGTTATATGTCAAAGCATTAGGTTGAGTATTCCATTTTAAAACCGCTGTAGTAGACAATCCATTTTGTCCGTTTGTTGGGGTTTGTAAAGCTACCGGTTGGAAAGAGACACCATTAAAAACTCTTAGTGTTTTGTAACGGGTTTCTGTTTCTGTCGCACTTGTTCCTTTAATACCTACAAAATATTCTCCCGGATTGATACTTGATAATCCTGAAACTGTCATCGTAACCGTTCCATTGGCACTCAAAGAAGCCGGAGAAAATGTAGCAGTTGCACCGGTTGGCAAATCAACAGCAGAGAAGGTTGTGGTACCAGTACCAATTTGAGTATAATTAAAAGTATAAATTGCGTTTTGATTAGAACAAACGGTCAAATTTTCAGAGGTAGAATTGATAGCGAAACTAGAAGACAATCCGGTGATAACCAATGAATATTTCTGTCCGCCATTTACCAATGTTCCTTTGTTTCTTACTGTAATAGTGTATTGACCTGCAGTTGGAGTATCTATTTTAACTTGCTCCACATTATCAACAGTATTATCACCAACTCTGGTTGCAGGATTATTAGGGTCAGAACCTAGTTTCCAAGGGTAATAAGTAGTAGTGTTTTTGGTAATTCTAATGTCTAAATCATTTACTAATGCAGGTGTTGTATCATTAGCGACAGCGCTAGTGTTAATGTCTCCTGGCACATCCGTCCATGTAATAGATGCGATTAAAGGCGTGCTACCACTAGAGTTCACATTGATAGTAAACACTTGACCAGTAGTTAAATTTTCCTCTGAAACCCATGATGACAAACCATTATTGGTTAATGTCTCTGCCGCTTTTTTAGAGTTCAATAATCCCCATCCAAAAACCGGATCCGGACCAACATCACCAGCATCATCCGCAGTATGACAGGCCAAACCCTTAAGAGTAGCCGCTCTCATATAGCTACCGGTTAAGTTATGAAAATGTTGTTGTAACAAGATAAGACTTCCGGCAACATTTGGAGAAGCCATTGAAGTACCACTAAGAACAGCAGTGGCGTTTGATCCCGAGTTACTGGTTGAAGTTAACCCAGTTCCATTCCCTGTAATATCTGGTTTAACTCTAAAATCATCTGTTGGACCTTGACTACTGGAAGGATTGATAAGAATATTAGCAAGAACAACAGAACCGTCATTAGCTACTGTAACATCTTGCGAATTGGCTACTACTAAATTATTTTTGGCTCCTTTATTTCCGGTTAATTTATCAAAACCCAATGCAATAGGTTCTGAATTATCATTGTTTGTTCCTTCATTTCCGGCAGACATTACTGCTAAATAATAAGGCGCTTCATAAGCAAGATCATCCCAAACATAAGCCTCATAGGAATAAGACCCGATGTACCATGCAGGTAACGGCCCATTTGTACCAGTAATTGGTGTACCATAAGAATGATTAGAAATCAACATTCCATCAATGCTTTCCGCTGCTGCTTCCGCTTCATCGGCATCCCAATCAAAAGTTCGGGCATTAGCTTGACTGGCCATTCCTTTGGCAGCCGCTATACTTGATCCAGCAACCATAGTTCCTGTTACGTGTGTAGCGTGTAAAATGGTAGTGGTTCCTGTGGCATCCACAGCAATAACTCTATTACCAAATGAATTGTGATTGGTACGAACAAGTCCACCGTCCCATACTCTCACGGTCATTCCTTGACCATCTAGGCTTAGTCCTAATGAACCTCCGGAATTTAAATGATTAGTTCTTGTGCTACGAGCTGCAGCAACATTATCTGTAGCATAGTAAATAGGCAATCCTTCAGGAGTTAACCTCATTAATTCTTTTATGCTTCCATCTGGATTTTCAACATAAATAGGCCAATTTTTTTGACGGGCAACAGCAATAGCTTTTTGTTTATCATTAGCCGCTTTTTTTCTGTAGAAAGCCTCTTTTGCTTTAAGATTTGCAATGTTATATTCTGCAGTAATTTTTTTTATATCTTCTTTAGACTGTCCAAATATAGAACATGAAGTAAAGAGGGAAAGAAGCATTATTAAGTAGTTCTTTTTCATGATTTTTTCAGAGAATAGTTAGTTTGTTGTATAACAAGTCTGCAAATATATAAATCTTAAGGGAATTTGATTAAATTAGGGTTAAACATTAGTTATTTTTTAAGTTTCGTTTAGAATATATCAATTACTACTATAAATACGACTGTTTTTTTATAAATAATTTATTTCAAATCCTCTACAAAAATTTATTTCTGTCCAAATTTGATAAATAGTATATTTACCAAAAAACAGATTATGGTATTAAGTAGATTTTGGCTCGCTATTTTTATTTCATCGATTGTCTTTATAGTCATTAGTTTATTTACGGCTAACAGTTACTCGGTAGATTTTATCTTGAATGGAAAAAAAGACGATTCTATCTTAATTTCGGAAAAATACCTCAATCAAGTGCCGAGATTTGTTATGGATAGCATTCAAAAAGCGCCCGAACAAACAATGGTTATCAATCGCGATACGCTCAATGCTGATACTACTTATGTTTACAAAAGTAAAACCGTAAAAATTTACAGTGGGGTTCAAAAATCAGACGGATTATTACCCACTTGTAAAAATAGTTTGCTCGATTTGATTATCCCGTTGATTGCCTATTTGGCTTTCTTTTGCGGTTTGATGGAACTATTAATTATCTCGGGTGCAGCCGAAAAATTGGCCAAAAGACTCAGCCCGATGTTTGCCAAAGTTTTTCCGACCATTCCTAAAAATCACGAATCTATATCTTACATGACTTTGAATTTTGCGGCTAACTTTTTAGGGTTAGACTCTGCTGCAACACCATTCGGATTAAAAGCGATGCAAAGTTTACAGGAAATCAATCCCGAAAAAGACAAGGCCAGTGATGCCCAAATCATGTTCATGTGTTTGCACGCTGCCGGATTAACCTTGATTCCAACTTCTATCATTGGATATCGTGCTGCTGAGAATGCTGCTAATCCTGCCGATGTAATGTTGCCTTGTATCATCACGTCATTTATTGGAACTATTGCGGCCTTCTTAATTGTTGGGATTCGCCAAAAAATCAATTTCAAAAGCGCTTCATTATTGGTAGCGTTGATGACTATAATGGGCGCTATCGTAGGATTATTGTTTTATGTAAATGGCTTGGATTTAATTGGAAAAAATGCTTTTACTTCTAATTTGTCCGGATTGATGTTGGTAGCCATCATCGCCTTTACTTTAATTTTCTCTTTTGCCAATGAGAAAAAGTTTGTGGCTAAAGACACTACCATTTTTGATTCATTTGTAACCGGTGCCAACAATGGCTTACAAACCGGCGTAAAGATTTTCCCTTATGTAATGGGAATGTTGGTGGCCATTTCTTTTTTCAGAAACAGCGGACTATTTGAAATCATTAGCAATTGGATTTCATTCGCTTTTTCGAATATTGGCGTAAGCAAACAAGTCACAGATTCTTTACCCGTTGCCATGCTTAGACCTTTCAGTTCCGGTGGTTCACGAGGATTCATGATAGATTCTATGCGTAGTTTTGGCCCAGATTCTTTCACCGGCAGACTAAGCTGTATTTTCCAATGCAGTGCCGAAACCACTTTTTATGTGATTGCGGTTTACTTTGGAAGTATTAATGTAAAAAACACGCGATACACGCTTGGCACGATGCTTTTGGTAGATCTAATCTGTGTGATTACGGCGATTTTTGTGGCGAGTTGGTTTTTCTAGAAAATGATTTGGTGTACATTAATTTAGCAACTATTTCATTTCAGCAATCGAGCACTTTGCTTAACTTTGTCGTTTAAAATAATACACCAAATGGACTTTATATACCAAGATCCGTATCCTATTCTAAAAGACGATACGCAATACAAAAAACTCTCTTCCGATTTTGTAAAAGTGGAACAATTAGGCGATAGAGAAATCCTCACCGTTGACCCGAAAGGATTAGAATTGTTGGCCCAAGAAGCCATGATAGATGTTTCGTTTATGTTGCGCAAAGCACATTTACAAAAACTACAAAATATTTTAAATGACCCGGAAGCAACAGACAATGACCGATTCGTAGCTTACAATTTGTTGCAAAATGCAGCCGTAGCTGTCGAAGGAGAATTGCCTTCTTGCCAAGATACCGGAACAGCAATCGTAATGGCGAAAAAAGGGGAGAATGTTTATACCGGAGTAGATGATGCCGAATGGTTGTCGAAAGGGATTTTCAATTCGTACCAAATCAAAAACCTACGCTATTCTCAAATCGTTCCGATTTCGATGTTTGAAGAAAAAAATTCAGGTTCTAATCTTCCCGCGCAAATTGATATTTATGCCAAATATGGGTCGAGCTATGAGTTCTTGTTTTTGGCCAAAGGTGGCGGAAGTGCTAATAAAACCTTCTTGTATCAAAAAACGAAATCACTTTTAAACGAAAAATCTTTAGACGAATTTATTCGTGACAAAATCAAAGACTTTGGCACGTCTGCTTGTCCGCCGTATCACTTGGCTTTAGTAATTGGAGGAACTTCTGCAGAAGCGAATTTAGCCGCGGTGAAAAAAGCTTCAGCTGGTTATTATGATAATTTACCTACTTCCGGAAACATGTCGGGGCAAGCGTTCCGCGATTTAGAATGGGAGAAAAAGGTATTGCAAATTTGCCAAGAAAGCGCTATCGGAGCACAATTTGGCGGAAAATATTTTGCCCATGATGTGCGTGTCATTCGTTTGCCAAGACATGCGGCATCTTGCCCGGTTGGATTGGGCGTTTCTTGTTCGGCGGATAGAAATATTAAAGCCAAAATTACAAAAGACGGTATTTATTTGGAACAATTAGAAACCAATCCGAAGCAGTTTTTACCGGCAACACCACCACATTTAGAAGCGCCGGTGGAAATTGATTTGAACCGCCCGATGAGTGAGATCTTAGCTGAGTTGACTAAATATCCAATCAAAACTCGATTGAAATTAAACGGAACGGTAATCGT
>JBDLVY010000163.1:0-10317 GCA_039804545.1 Bacteroidota bacterium
TTATTTTACTTACTTTTGCATCGCTGAAACAATATTACCTTTGATCAATCCACAAGACATATTTACCATTTCTTCCCAAAAGCAATTCGAAAAAATAGCGCTAAAGGTTTTTCGTTACCAATACGAAAACAACATGGTCTATCGTGAGTTTTGTGATTTTTTGAATACCGATGTCCAAAGAGTAAAATCATTACAACAAATTCCGTTTTTGCCTATACAGTTTTTCAAAAGCCATACTGTGGTTTCTAATACTAATCCCATCCAAGAAACCTTCACCAGCAGCGGAACGACCGGCATGATCACCAGTAAACACTTAGTGACTGACATTTCGTTATACGAACAAAGCTATCGACTGGCTTTTTCTGAGTTTTACGGAAACATCGAAGACTACGCCGTTTTAGCTTTGCTTCCGTCCTATTTAGAACGCAGTGGTTCGTCCTTGATTTATATGGTAAAGGATTTAATCGAATTGTCCAACAACGAGCACAGCGGCTTTTACCTGCACAATTACGATGCGCTAATTTCAAAACTGATTGAACTGGACAATTCCGGGCAAAATGTAATCCTGATTGGCGTAACGTATGCGCTATTGGATTTAATGGAGCAACAAAAATTTGATCTCAAAAACACCATCATCATGGAAACCGGCGGCATGAAAGGCAAACGCAAAGAAATCATCCGCGAAGAATTACACGAAATATTGTGTAACGGTTTTGGGGTTGCCAGCATCCATTCAGAATATGGCATGACCGAATTACTTTCACAAGCTTATTCTTTAGGCAACGGTATTTTCGAATGTCCAAGTTGGATGCAAATTTTAGTCCGCGATACTGAAGACGCTTTAACTTACGTTGATTCCGGCAAAACCGGTGGCGTGAATGTCATTGACTTGGCGAATATCAATTCGTGTTCGTTTATCGCCACACAAGATTTGGGCAAAAAACAGCCCAATAATGCTGTAGAAATATTGGGCCGCTTTGACAATTCTGATATCCGAGGTTGTAACCTGATGGTGATATAATAAAATTACCTTTCTTGCGTTTCTATAAAAATTGACACCATGAAAATTATTTTTTTTCTTCTTATTTCGATTACAGTTTTGGGACAATCCAAACCTATTGAATTAAAAATAGATTCACTTACTTCTTCAAATACTGACGATGGTAGAAGAAAATTCACCTTGCAATATCATATCACCAACCTGAGCGACAAACCAGTTTCTTTTGTTTTAAACACCAATTCACTCATTCCAATTGGCGCCGGTTCATTAAACCCAGCTGTTTATTATAAATTATATGAGAACGAAAGTTCGGTTGATGTCAGCGGTATCTTTACCACAACCAAAGGAACGCGTTATTTTAAGGATGAAGCCGAATACAAACGATTTGAAGACTCAATGACAATCGCGCTGAAGAATCGAACTCCGGAAGACAAAGCGCAAAAACGAAAAGCCCTTTTTTTGAATAACATTCAGACATTAAAAGCAAACGAAACAAAACATTTTACCGAAGAACTTATTTGGGACAAAAAACGATATCATCGAAACGATGTCATCGAATACTATATTCAGGAAAATGAAAAACATTTTTTCGAACTCCACATCAATCTCATGTCTGAAGAGCTGATGATGAATTTTACCGAAGAAGAAAAAAAGGAACTTTTAAAAGACAAAGCCCTAACCAAAGGCTGGTTTACTTCCAACAAAGTGGAAATCAATTTAAGCGAATAAAAAAAGGAACCAAGTTGGTTCCTTTTTTTATTTATTTTACCTTGATCAAATAGTAATTTTTCTTTCCTTTTTGCAACATCAAAAACTGACCGTTGATTAAGTCTTTTTCAGTAACTAAATAATCTGCCGCTACTTTTTCTTTGTTCAACGAAATCGAATTCTGTTGTAACTCGCGACGCGCATCACTATTCGAAGCCAAGAAACCGGTCTTAGCCGAAAGCGCCGCAATCATATCCAAACCATTTTCTAAATCCGCTTTTTCAACTTCCGCTTTCGGAACGCCTTCAAAAACTTCTAAGAAAGTCTTGGTGTCCAACTTTTTCAAATCATCCATAGTCGGACTAAAGAATGCTCCCGAAGCAAAAACGGCTTTCTCCAACTCTGCTGCACCATGAACAAAAGTCGTCACTTCTTCCGCCAAACGTTTCTGCAACACTCGCAAATGCGGCGCTGTTTGGTGTTCAGCAATCAGTGCCTCAATCGTTTCTTTATCTAAAAATGTAAAAATCTTAATGTATTTCTCCGCATCAACATCGGTCGTATTCAACCAAAACTGATAGAATTTATAAACCGAAGTCTTATCAGCAGTCAGCCAAACGTTGCCCCCTTCGGATTTCCCGAATTTAGAACCATCGGCTTTCGTAATTAACGGACAAGTCATCGCGTAAGCTTTCGCACCTTCACCATTCATTCTGCGCACTAATTCGGTTCCCGTTGTGATATTGCCCCATTGGTCGCTTCCGCCCATTTGCAACAAACAGTTGTGGGTTTTGTACAAATGATGGAAATCGTACCCTTGAATCAACTGATAAGTAAACTCCGTGAAACTCATGCCTTCGCCTTCCGCGCTCAAACGTTTCTTCACCGAATCTTTCGCCATCATGTAGTTTACAGTAATTCTTTTGCCCACATCACGCGCAAAATTGATAAACGAAAAGTCTTTCATCCAATCATAATTGTTCACCAAAATCGGTGCATTGGCTGCCGTCGAATTAAAATCTAAAAACCGAGACAATACCGCTTTAATTCCGGCCACATTTTTCTCCAAAGTCGCTTCATCCAACAAGTTTCGCTCATCCGATTTTCCCGAAGGATCACCAATCATTCCCGTAGCACCGCCAACTAAAGCAATCGGTTTGTGTCCAAATTGCTCTAAGTGAACCAATAAAATTATCGGCACCAAACTCCCAATATGCAACGAATCACTCGTGGGGTCAAACCCAATATACGTCGTGGTCATTTCCTTTAAAAGTTGCTCCTCAGTTCCGGGCATCATATCGTGAACCAAGCCACGCCATTGCAATTCTGCTACTAAATTATTCATCTCCTAAGTTAATATTTGTTATTGGTGTTCGATGCAGTCGCCTTATAGGCTCGTGCCATATCGTAATTATTCTAATGAGCGCAAAGATAAGTTAATTCCCCAATTTGAAAATTTGAAAATTTGAAAATTTGAAAAATTTAAGGAGCACGACTTTTTCTTTTTTTAAGACACTTGCTCCCGCTTTCCGCGCTACACGGTAGCTTGCTCCAATCGGGGCTATTAATCAAGTTATTCTATTCTAAGTCAAATTAAAAGTACCTGACTGCCACTAGCAGTCCTCCTCTTAATATCAAATCTGCTTTCCATTATACTTCTTGCCATTACAATCAGGGCTAAAAGATTAACTAAAGGCGTACTTTTTCTCAAATCTAATTATCTAAAAATCTAACAATCTAATTATCTTTACCAAATGATTTTAGTCACAGGCGGAACTGGTTTAGTCGGGGCACATTTGCTGCTGCATTTAGCGGAAAATGAAGCTGCTGTTCGTTCCATTTACCGAAATAAAAAATCTATTGAAAAAACCCAATCGCTTTTCCAACTTTACCAAAAAGAAGCCTTATTCTCCAAAATAGAATGGATGGAAGCCGACATCATCGACATTCCGTCTTTAGAAATTGCCTTTCAAAATATCGATTGCGTTTACCATTGTGCTGCCTTGATTTCGTATGACCCAAATGATGAAGACCAACTCCGAAAAACCAACATCGAAGGCACAGCTAACATAGTCAATTTTTGCTTGGCTTATGACATCCAAAAACTTTGTCATGTGAGCTCGATAGCCGCTTTGGGCGACCTAAAACCCCACGAAACCAAAGTCACCGAAGAAACAGAATGGAATCCCGAAGCGCCACACAGCGATTATGCCATCTCAAAATATGGCGCCGAAATGGAAATTTGGCGCGGGCAACAAGAAGGTTTAAATGTTGTTATTGTCAATCCGGGTGTCATTTTTGGTGCCGGTTTTTGGGGACAAGGAAGTAGTGTTTTCTTTTCCGCCATTAAAAAAGGATTTCCTTTTTACACCAAGTGTTCAACAGGTTATGTTGGCGTTACCGATGTCGTTAAAATCATGATACAGTTGATGAAAAGCGATATTACAGGTGAAAGATTTTCTGTCATAGCCGAAAACCTAACTTTCAAAGAAGTAATTTACAACATAGCTGAAAAACTCAAAGCTGAAAAACCTAAAAGAGAAGCCAAACCTTGGATGTTGGCCATAGCCTGGCGATTGGATTGGTTTTGTGCCACTTTCTTCAGAACCAAAAGGCGATTGTCTAAATACAGTGCCAACTCTTTATTATCTGATGACATTATCTCCAATGACAAAATAAAAAATGCCCTGAATTTTGAGTTTCAAAGCATTGATTCGGTAATTCAAGAAGTGGCCAATTTTAGTTAATTGGCTGTTATTGTATTTGTGGAGTTTCCGCAGTTGTAGGACTGTTTCCCAAACCCGTTTTTCCTCCTGTTTTATTTGTTTGTGTCTCCAATCTTTTTTTGACTTCTTCAAACATTTTCTTGTATTCTTCAACATCTGCCGCATAGTATTTGTTGCTTTGCGCTAATTGAACACTGTCTACTTGGTATTTCTTGTACAGGTATTCATTGGCTGTTTTATTTCGGATACCACCATTAATATTTTGGGTCTTGATGGCTTCTAACAATGAGATGTCATACAATATTTCTATCATCTTGTCTTTGGCAATCAGGTTTTTAGGTTTTTCCACTGTTTGATCACAACCAACTAGGCAAAACAACAAACAAAACAATATACTTTTTTTCATGCCTTATCTTTTATCTGTCAAACAACAAACGTTTTCCGACAGGATTTTCACTTACTTTAAAATTCTTGTAAACCAATTCTCCATTGACAAAAGTATGGGTAATTCTTGATTTAAAAGTATAGCCTTCAAATGGCGACCAACCACATTGGGCCAAAATGTTTTCCTTTTTTACACTCCATGGCAAACCGGTATTGACTAAAACCAAATCGGCATAGTAACCTTCTTTGATAAAACCGCGCTTTTCAATTTTAAATATCTTCGCCGGATTGTGACACATTTTTTCCACGATTTTTTCAATGGAAATTTTCCCTTGGTGAGCGGCTTCAAACATGGCTACGACGGCATGTTGAACCAATGGTCCGCCCGATGGTGCTTTGGTATAACTTTGGGATTTTTCCTCTAAAGTATGCGGCGCATGGTCGGTGGCAATCACATCAATTCTGTCATCTAATAATGCTTTCCATAAAGCATCTCTGTCATCGGCAGTTTTGACCGCCGGATTCCATTTAATTAAATTGCCTTTGGTTTTATAATCTGCATCCGAAAACCATAAGTGGTGAATGCAAACTTCGGCGGTGATTTGTTTTTCTTCTAACGGAATTTTATTGGAAAATAAATCCATTTCTTTCGCTGTTGACAAGTGAAAAACATGCAATCTTGCACCAGTTTTCTTAGCCAAAGCTATTGCTTTTGACGAAGATATATAACACGCTTCTTCGCTGCGGATTAAGTGATGACATTCAACCGGTATATCTTCTCCGAATTGTAATTTATAGCGTTCTAAATTGGCTTTGATTGTACCCTCATCTTCACAGTGGACCGCAATAAGCATTTTGGTAGATGAAAATATTTTTTCCAAAGATTCGGGATTATCCACCAACATATTGCCGGTTGACGACCCAAGAAACAACTTGATTCCGGCTACATTTTTCGGATTGGTTTTTAAAATTTCTTCTAAATTGTCATTGGTTCCGCCCATCATAAACGAGTAATTTGCATACGATGTTTTGGCGGCAATTTGATATTTGTCTTCTAGAAGTTCTTGGGTAACCGCATTCGGAACCGTATTGGGTTGTTCTATAAAGGAAGTGATTCCACCGGCTACGGCAGCCCGACTTTCAGAAGCAATATTGCCTTTGTGTGTCAATCCCGGTTCGCGAAAATGCACTTGATCGTCAATAGCACCCGGAATCAAATAACTGCCTTCGGCATCGATGATTTTACAGCTGGCTGATTTGGCACTGATGCTTTCGGCTATTTCAACAATAAATTCGTTTTCAATCAAAACGTCACCTTCAAAAACCTTTCCTTCATTTACAATTTTGGCATTCTTAATTAAAACGGTATTCATTTTTTGGGTATTTTATAATCGGTTTAAAAACTTTCTGAATCTTAGCGAAATCACGCCAAAGATGGCTTCTTTAATAATGGCGCCACTCATTTTGGATTGCCCTTTGGTCCTATCCGTGAAAATGACCGGCACTTCCTGTATGTTGAAATTTTTAGCAAAAGCCCGGTATTTCATTTCTATTTGGAACGCATAACCAATAAATTTTATGGCATCTAAATTTACTTTTTCTAAAACTTCTCTTCTGTAGCAAATGAATCCGGCGGTTGCATCCATGATTTTCATTCCGGTAATCATTCGAACATAAACAGAAGCAAAATAAGACAACAACACGCGACTCAACGGCCAATTCACCACATTGACTCCGGTTACATAACGCGAACCTATGGCCAAATCGGCACCTTGATTATGACAAGCATCGTATAATTTTTCTAAGTCACTTGGGTTGTGCGAGAAATCAGCATCCATTTCGAATATGTACTGGTAATCATTTTGCAATGCCCATTTAAATCCGTGTACATAAGCCGTTCCTAATCCCGCTTTTTTCTTTCTCAAGGCCAAAAACAATTGGTTGGGAAATTCCTTTTGCAATTCGATGACTTTATCTGCCGTTTTATCAGGAGAATTATCGTCAACGATTAAAACGTGAAAAGTTTTCGGTAAAGCAAAAACCGCATGAATAATGCTTTCGATATTCTCAATTTCGTTATAGGTGGGAATAATTACAATGCCGTCGCTCATATAAATACAGTCATACTTTGTTGCAAAAATAAACTTTTTATTAGAGCAGAATCTTAATAATTATATAATAATTTAACAAATAAAAAATTAGTAATTTTGTCGGGATTATGATGGAAATAGTTTTATCGCCAAGAGTTTTAGAAGCCAAAGATTGGGCCGCCTTTCTTTTTGTTTTCTCATTTGCATTGATTGCCGTTACCCGAACTACTTTTGAAACCAGATTCAATGATTTCCTGAAGATATTGGTGTCAGACAAATACATCAAAGTATACAAAGACTCTTCTCATTTGATGAGTGGATTTACCATTCTTTTGTTTATCGTTCAAGTCATTTCTTTTTCTTTTTTTATCCAATTGTCACTCGCACATTTTGGCTATGTATCAAAAACAGATTGGATTCTTTTTATTCGGATTTTTACTTTTTTTGGTGTTTTTGTACTTTCAAAATTCTTAATTGAAAAGATAATCGCTACAGTATTTAATATTGAAGAATTTACCGAACAACTCAATTTACAAAAAGTAAGCTACAGAACGTTCATCGGCTTAATGCTACTTCCTATCAACATATACTTGTTTTACAACGATACTTCATCAAATCTTTTAATTTTTTGCATTATTGGTATCATTTTAATAATAAACTTGTATTCTTATTTGGTTTCTTTAAAGATTTATCAAAACTTACTCCTAGGCAAGTTGTTTTATTTTATTTTGTATCTTTGCGCACTCGAAATAGCACCGTACTATTTTATATATTATTTGATTACAAAAAATTTAGCACATTAAAATGTCAAATTTGAAAGTGAAAACAATTTTGGTGTCACAGCCAGAACCCAAGGTAGAGAATTCACCTTATTTTGAATTGCAACAAAAACACAAAGTAAAAGTTGATTTCCGCTCGTTTATACATGTAGAAGGAGTTAGTGCAAAAGACGTTAGGGCTCAGAAAATTGACCTCAACAACTATACGGCAATAATTTTGACCAGCAGAAACTCGGTAGATCACTTTTTTAGAGTGGCGGAAGAGATGCGCTATAAAGTCCCAGAAGATTTAAAATACTTTTGTCAATCGGAAGCAATTGCTTTTTACCTACAAAAATATGTAGTGTACAGAAAGCGTAAGATTTATGTGGGTCAAAAAGACTTCGTTGATTTGTCGCCGCTGATTAAAAAATACAAGGAAGAAAAATTCTTGTTACCGGCTTCAGACCAGTTGAATTATGACGTGCCGCAAACACTCAACAATTTAAAAGTAGATTGGACGCAGGCTACTTTTTACAAAACCGTGATGAGTGATTTGTCTGATTTGGCCGATGTGTATTATGATGTTTTGGCTTTCTTTAGCCCAACGGGAATCAAATCACTTTTCAAAAACTTCCCCGATTTCCAACAAAACAATACCCGTATTGCGGTTTTTGGAAGCACTACACAAAAAGAAGCTTTAGAACACGGATTGCGCATTGACATCTTAGCACCAACTCCGGAAACTCCATCAATGACTATGGCTTTGGAAAAATACATTGCCGACGCCAATAAAGGAAAATAGATTTTAAAAAAATAAACAAAAAAGTCCTGTTAAGTTGATTAGCAGGATTTTTTTTATGTCAATAATGTTTACTTTTGAAAGACTAAAAGCAAAATCATGGGCGACAAGCTGATTGAAAAATTATACTTCGGATTTTTATTGTTATTGCCTTTAGTATTTTCCACTACTATTATTGACCCGGTTTTGGTTCCCAGACAAATACTGCTTACTGCTTTCCTTTTGTTGGTAACTGCTATATTGATTGGGCAAAAAAGGACTTTGCTCTTCAACTTTAAAACGCCGTTATTCTTCACTTTTATTGGATTTTTATTGCTGAATTTTATTTCCTTCTCTCAATCGGGTGTCGCCGGAGAAAGTCATGCTGTTTTTTCTAAAATGACAGTACTGTTTTCGTTTTTTTTACTCAGTACTCTTTTACTGTATAACAACATCATAAGAATCCATCAAATCATTTTGGCTGCCCTACTTTTTGGTATAATCTCTTTATCTTTTTCTTTTTTTGACATCATTAACAAGGCACAACAAGGGCAGCATTTGCTTAGGCAAATTGAAGTTATCAAAGGAACCGCAGCGAATAAGAATTTGCTCTCTTCCATACTGTTTCTCTGTCTTCCTTTTTATTTTATAGGCTTACAACAAGGAAGAATTATGCGTTTATTGTCAATGGGAGCAATACTTTCGACAGTATTTGTTTTGGCAACAGTTAGGACCAGAGTTGTCTTGATTGCTTGTTTTATTTTCTTTACACTATTAATTTGCTACAAAATCAAACAGCGTTTTGGCATAAAAAAGCGGTATTTTTTAATCTCCGGTATAAGTGTATTGCTACTTATATTTGGCTCTTATAAATTCTTTTTAGAAAGCAAAATTGCCAATTTAAAATCTTCCTCCACAGACATAACCCAACAATACCTTTACCGTTTATCAGATTCACAAACACTCAAAAGCCGAGTTTTATTTTGGGAAAATTCGATGCTAATGGCCAAAGACCATCTTTTATTAGGGGTAGGATTAGGCAATTGGCAAATTCATTTTCCGAAATATGGTCTGAACCAATTTGATGATTACGCCATGGTAAACGGCGAAAACACTTTACAACGACCGCATAATGACTTCATTTGGATACTTTGCGAAACGGGAGTTTTGGGGTTATTGGCTTATTTAATGATTTTTGGGGTGGTTTTTTACCAATTATATTCGCTTATCAAAAACACAACAGACACCCAAGAAAAATGGAAATTCTTCTTTATTTTAAGTACTTTGATTGGCTACTTGGTGATTTCTTTTTTCGATTTCCCTTATGAAAGAATTGAGCATCAAGTCATAGTCATGCTGCTTTTGGCAATAGTTACCTCGGCTTATAACCGCATCACTCCCAACCCAACAAAGAATTTTAAATCATGGCTTTGGCTCTTGATGATACCAATCGCTTACTCCTTTTTAGTCTCGTTTTACCGATATAATGGTGAACGGCATGCGTTGAAAATGTACACCGCCAAAGCCAATAAAAACTGGAGTGAAACCATTTATGAGGCCAAAAAAGCAGACCATTATTTTTATCCTTTAGACAATACTTCTATACCATTGAGTTGGTACGAAGGCATTGGACATTTCAACGAAAACCGTTTGGAGGAAAGCCAAACTTGCTTTGAAAAAGCTTACCAATTAACACCAAATAATATTCAAGTGCTTACCAATTTGGCCAGTGTTTATCAGGCCAACGGAAAAATAGATGAGGCTGTGGTTTTATACAATGATGCTCTTAAAATCTCCACCGAATTTGATGAAGCAAAACTCATGCTTTCGGCACTGTATTTTAATAAAAAAGAATTTGATAAAGCGTATG
>JBDLVY010000164.1:0-5095 GCA_039804545.1 Bacteroidota bacterium
TCTTCGGTAACTATGATAAATTAAAGAATGGTTACGACTTAACCTTTGACAATACCGGTTTTAATGATACCGATATCAATACCACCATTTCAGAGCAAATTCGTTTTGGATTCTCCCCGAAATTCAAATACAACAAGGGCGAATTTGTTCTGAATTCCGGTTTTACCAAAATTGCCCGAGATTACTCGGAATACAATAGCTATACTTTGGCAACAGATTATTCCGTATACGAGTCGCGTAGCGTTGTGATTGACGCGGTCAACAAATACAAAGTGAATAATAATTTAGCAGTGATCGTTGGGTTGAATTACCAATTCAATGATATGTTAAGCGAAACGCCTTATGGCAATATTGATAACAAAGCTACGAAGTTTAATATAATAGATGGGTACTCGACTTTGGTTTATAATTTCGATTTTGGATTGAACATCAATACCGGAGCACGATTGAACAACCATAGTGCCTATGGGAATAATTTTGTGTATAATTTTAATCCTTCTTATAATTTAAAATCGAGTTTTCCTTTAAAATTAGTAGCTTCATTCAGCACCGCTTATATCACGCCGAGTTTGTACCAATTGTACTCAGAATATGGCAACGCCAATTTAACTCCGGAGAAAAACACCACAGTAGAAGCCGGTTTTGAAACCCAATTATTAGATAAAAAAATAAAGATTGATGCCGTAGCTTTTTATCGAGACCAAACAAATTCTTTTGATTTCTTTTTTGATAACAATACGTTCGAAGCTTATTATGTAAACATTGGTGGTACCAACAAGGCCAAAGGAATAGAAACAGAAATTACTTTTGACATAACTTCTAAGTTGAGAGTCAATGCTAACTATACATTTACCCAAGTAGACCAAGTGTTAGACCGATTGATCCCGAAACACAAAGTCAATGCAGGATTAGATTTCCAACCTAGTCCAAGAGTTTTATTCAACGTAAACTACCAGTATTTTGATGCCAGAAATGATGCTTTCTTTGACGGCAATACTTTTGGAACAAGTATCGTTAAATTGGATTCGTACCAATTAATCAATGCTTTGGCAAAATATGAATTAATTAAAAATCGCTTAACCGTTTTTGGTTCGGTTACCAATATGTTAAACGAAGAGTTCGTCGAAAACATAGGTTACTCCACCCGAGGAAGAAATTTTAAGTTGGGGATCAATATTGTTTTGTAATTGTTTTAAAAAGGCTAATCGTAAGATTAGCCTTTTTAAATATTGCATAAATTTTTACTGAAAGTTATTCTTTGATAAATTTGGTTTTTACAATTCCGGTATTCGTATAAATACTCAGAATGTAACTGCCTTTTTTCAAAGCGCTAAGGTCTGCTTTGTTATCAATCACTGAAGTTGAACTAACTATTCTTCCGGCAATATCATACACTACAATTTTTATCACTGGCTCTTGGGTGTTGAAATTCAAAACATCACTAACCGGATTGGGATAAAGAGTTACACTTTGTAGTTCATTAACCTCAATTCCCAATGGATTTTGAATGGTTGTTGTGAAGTTATTGGTTATTATCGGAAAATTATAATCAAAATAAATATTGGCAGAATTACTAAAGGTATTTCCCAACACTAAATTGGATTTTGTTTTTATTTTAAAAATCAAATAGCCATCATTATTTGCATCATCAAAGGGCAGATTGATGTTTTCAAAGATAAATTCTACTTTGTTTGTATTAGATATTCGGGTTTCAAACGCATGACTGCCACCGATAGGAACAAGTGAATTCATTTCGAATCTATTCATGTCAATGATATCTTTTACCACAATATTTTGAGCGGGAGCTGTTCCTGTATTTTCAAAACGGATAAGATAATGAACATATTTTCCAACCATACTTGGCGGTATTGATGTGCCTTCCAAACAAGTCTTATCATTTGGGTCAAATGAATTACGAACGATTTGTTTCAGTGCAAAATAATTATCGTTGGCAAAATCATCATCAATCAAGGGAGTAATTTCAAGATTCAAATTTAATTGATATCCTGCATTTACAGGTGGTATTTGGGTCGGCGAATTCAATAACATCGAAAAAAGTATCTCTCTGGTTTCAAACGGTTGTAAATTGGTGTAACTCCAATTCACCTCAGTTGCACTCACATTTAAGGCAGTAGGGTTTGAACTTAAGAAATTTTGAACTACTTCATTGTAGTTGTAAGTAAATTTTATATTGCCGTCAACAGTAACATTTCCATTGTTTTTGTATATTATTTTATACTGACCAATAGTGCCCGGAACGGCGCTGTTTATTGGAACTAAAACGACTTCTACATCTTTGTGAATTCCATTGGGCGTAATACAAAAGTTTCTGATGGCCGGTGAAACTTGGGTTGGGAAAGTAACCGTGGCGCTCGTTGGACTTACGGTAAAGTAAGTTGGGTTATCCAGTACGGGAGTTAAATTGAAAGTACCTGTTCCTACCGGAATTAAGTAATTGCCAGAATTATTAGGGATTAATGTGCTAGTAGTACTTCCAAGGGCAAAGTTTATTCTGAAATTCGGGTATATGGGGTCTGTTACACTACAACCGTTATTATTGATATCAAACCTATTGGTTCCTTGAATTTTATAATAAGTACCGCCGGGAACAAAAGTACAATAGGTATTGATTTCAAAATTCGGAGAATACAAACTAACATTTGAACTCACACTACTTATTTCAAAATCGTCACAACAAACATACTGAATATTGGTATCGCCATTTAAACCCAGATTTTCGGTTCGTCCATTTTTGACAAGTATGGCTTCTAATGGAGCATTGTCAATCAAACTAAGGTTTAATAATGCAGTACACTGATTTGCATCTACAAAAGTCAATAGGTTGTTACTGGCGTAAATGTATTGAAGATAACTGCAACCGGTTAATGAAATTGAACTCAGTTGATTGTTTTGACATTGTACACTTTGTAGGTTTTGTAGTCCATCTAAATTTAAGCTGGTTAACTGATTGTTGTTGCAATGAAGTGCATTCAAGTTAGTTAATCCCTGAACATTGATTGAAGTCAATTGGTTGTAAGCAGAAGCCAATGAAGTCATATTGGTCAATCCAGACACATTAATGGAGGTCAAATTATTATTGTTACACCCAATACTTTGCAGTTGTGTAAACTGGCTAAAATTGGCTGAGGTAAGTTGGTTATAATTAAAATTAATAGATTTTATATTAGGACAGTTGGTGATTGTAAAACTGCTGAGTTCACAATAGGTTGCCGATAATGATTCAAGATTGACCAATCCATTTAGGATTAATGGGCTGATTGCATTGGATGTACAATTAAAAGTCACTAAGTTGGTAAAACTATTGATGCCTTCAATAGAGGAAATGTTGTAGGGAGATAGGTAAAGATAGCTAACCTGTAATGCTTCGCTTACTTGAATTTCACCATCGTTATTGGCATCTATTTTAAAATAATTGCCCAATAAATTTTTAGCAATTTGATTGTTATAGTTCGCCGATACGAGCGTTGCTTTGAAATTAGCATTTGGTATCGACACTATTTGTGCATTAGCCAAAGCAGTGATAGTCAGTAAAAGCAGCAGTATTTTTATTTTCATATTGTTAGGTCTTCCAAATTTCTCGGAAATAAGAGTAAACCAACCGAGCTATGCTACCCAATTGGTCCTAGGAATTTAATTTCTGGATGGTAAACTATTAAATAAATTTAAGGCTAAAGTAAGCAAAGAACTATTTAAAAAAACAAAACACCTGTCTTTTATTAAACAGGTGTTTTTAAGATTAAAACCGAGAAACAGATTTTATTTTGTTTTATTATTTCCGTTCCACATACATTTCACTTCGCAACGGATTAATGGCTTTGGCATCGGTAAAGTCTCGCTCTATTACGTTTGGCACTTGAGGAGCTCTTCTACCACCGGCAATGATTTGGTTGATGGCATTGTTTAAAAGTGGTTCGTTGGTATCTCCTAATACACCTAAGTTAGTCATGTTTTCAGGTTGTAAAGTAGTAGGAGCAATCCCCGAAGTATAATCGCCAAAGCCATTTTTATCGACAATCTTTAATACTATAGGCTGCATGGCATACTTGTGCGCCGGATTAACATTTTGTTTGGCAAAAGTAGGGGAATCGTATAGCGTCACTGAGCCGACATTTTTTCCGGTGGTAAGATCGCCAATTTGAATCACTGTAATATAGGGCTTTAAACAATTAATGACCAATTCACTTGCTGAAGCAGAGGATTTAGTAGTCAAAATATAAACTTTGTTGAGGTTCAAACTGTTTAAGCCACCAACAAAATTGTTTAGCAAACTGCCCGGATTGTTGTTTTCAAAGTAAGATTGTGCTTTGGCATTCCATTGTTGACGGGCAAATAATTGATTGGTGAATTGGCCAGTAATCATACTGGCCAATTTGGTTGCAGTGGCTACTGAACCACCTGAATTGTATCGTAAATCTAAAACCAAATCGGTAACGTTTTGAGATTGGAAATCCCCAAAAACTGCATTTAATTGGCTTTCATAATTGGAATAAAATCCGTTATACATCAAATAACCAATGTTATGGCTGCCTTGAGTATAGACTGTGTTTATAAAAATAGGGTTTTCTGCTAGTGCTGTTTTGGTTAAAGTTACCGATTGCCCGTTGGGCGTAATATTGCCACCGTCATAATCGGCAAAGTTTACCGTATAAGTGTCATTGCCCAAAAGTGTTCGGTAATTATCAATAGTCAATGGTGTTCCGTTGATGGCATAAAAAATATTTCCTCGGCTTATTGGTTTAGTGGCTGCATCGGAATTGGGTATGATATAGCGAACCCAACCGTAGATGTCTGTTGTACTTCCTGATTTATAGCGCAAACCATAGTCCATGCCGTTGTTCAAAGTATTACCCGAAAGCAAGCCTTCTAGTACATCATAGTCACTGTAAATTACACTAAATCGATCAATAGAATTGTCAACTCGCAAAGCATTAAAAAGCACAGTAGGATCGTCAAACCCTTCTAAAAAGCCATTCAATTCATTTTGATTGGCAAAGCGGTCATCGGCCAAATCGGCTACATCTTCTTGCCATAAATAATACAAATTCATACCTTTCCATACAAAATCATTTACCTG
>JBDLVY010000165.1:0-3003 GCA_039804545.1 Bacteroidota bacterium
TTTGATTAGCAATTTTCGAATATCGATAATGCCATTTGGATCCAATCCATTTACTGGTTCATCAAGTAATAATAATTCGGGTTCGCTTAGCAATGCCATAGCAATAGCAAGGCGTTGTTTCATTCCCAAAGAATAATTTTTGGCTTTTCGATTACTGTCTTTGGTTAAATCTACTAATTCCAAAGTTTCGTGAATTTTATTTTCGGGGATGTTTCTAAGCTTGGCAATGTATTTCATATTGTCAATTCCACTCAAATGCAAGTACAGTGCAGGCGATTCTACCAAAGAGCCAATTTTGGAGAAAACCATTGGCAATTGCTCTTGTAGTGGTTGTTCAAATAATTTAATAGCGTTGCCTTGTTCGGGAATAATTCCGGTAAGCAATCTCATGGTGGTGGATTTTCCGGCACCATTTGGACCTAAAAAACCGTAAATTGAACCTTTGGGAACATTGATGGAAATATTGTTCAGGACTTTTTTATGTTTAGAATATTCGAAATTGAGTGACTCGGTTTGAATGATGTATTCGGCCATAATGATATTTTAGTTTAGCTAAAGTAAGTAAAATAATATTTTTATTTTGGATAAAAGAAAAGGAGTTAAGAACCTACTGTCAATAAAAAAAACCGCCTGATTTTTCAATCTAGACGGTTTTCGGTATAAAGGTTAGTTTATATTTAGTTGTTAAGCATTACCGGCATTACCAACATGGTAACGGTTTCTCCTTCGTCTAAACCATCAATTGGTGTTAAGATTCCGGCGCGGTTAGGCATAGACATTTCCAACATGATTTCATCAGATTGTAAATTGGTCAACATTTCAGATAAAAATCTAGAGTTGAAACCAATTTGCATGTCATCACCTTGGTAATCACAAGTCAAACGCTCTTCTGCTTTGTTTGAGTAATCGATATCTTCGGCCGAAATATTCAATTCGGCACCAGCAATTTTCAAACGAATTTGGTGTGTAGTTTTGTTTGAGAAAATCGCAACACGACGCACTGAGTTTAATAAAAGCACGCGGTTGATCATCAATTTATTCGGATTTTCTTTCGGAATAACCGCTTCGTAGTTAGGATATTTTCCGTCAATCAAGCGACAAGTTAAAACGTAACTGTCGAAAGAGAAAGTCGCGTTAGAGTCGTTATATTCAATAGTCACGTCAGATTCCGATGTGCCTAAAATACCTTTTAAAATATTCAAAGGTTTCTTCGGCATAATAAAATCTGCTACTTGTGATGCTTTGACATCGGCACGCGCATATTTCACTAATTTGTGAGCATCAGTCGCAACGAAAATCAAACCTTCTGGAGAAAATTGGAAAAACACACCGCTCATCACCGGACGCAAATCGTCGTTTCCGGCTGCGAAAATGGTTTTGCTGATCGCGGTAGCTAAAACTTCAGACGGAACAATGGTTGAGGACGGATTATCTAAGCTTACCGATTTTGGAAATTCTTCACCCGGAGCATAAGCAATGGCATATTTACCAGAGTTGGAACTGATTTCAATCGTGCTGTTTTCTTCAACCGTAAAAGTTAGCGGTTGCTCAGGAAATGTTTTTAGGATGTCTAATAACAATTTCGCCGGAACTGCCACACTACCTTTACTGGTAGAATCAATTTCTAAAGTAGCCGACATGGTCGTTTCTAAATCAGAAGCCGAAACAGTTAGTGTTTTATTGTCTAATTCGAATAGAAAATTATCTAAAATAGGCAAAGTATTACTACTGTTGATAACGCTACCTAAAACTTGTAGTTGTTTTAATAAGTATGAACTCGATACTATGAACTTCATTTCGTTTTATTTTTTACAAATATATCTTAAACTAATAGATTTCAAAAAGTTTTTTATTAACATTACTTGCTATATTTTCGCTTGCGCAAAAGGGTAAAGGCTACGCCAAATAACAACAAGATAACTATTGGCACTGCTACAGTTACGACTTGTGAATAGGTGTAATTGTCATAGACTTTTTGTTTGTCTAGTAAAGGCAAATCGACTTCCTTGCTTCGAATGTTAATAAGTCCATTATCGTCTAACAAATAATTCACGCAATTCATCATAAACTCTTTGTTGGCATACAAATTATTGGTCCATTTGTCATAACCCAATTCGAGCGGTTGCCCATCTTTATCCAATTGATTTTTGATGATGTCACCATCTGAAACCACTATCATTTTATTGGCTTTGCCTAAGTTTTTGAATGTTGCGTCTTTAAAAGGTAAAACGCGGTTTTCATACATAGAATGAAATTGACCTTCCAACAAAACGGCGACAGGATAATTGCCTTTGCCTACAAATTCTTTTTGTTCCGGACGAAGCGAAACGATTTCTAAACTCACTTGAGCCGGTGTGCCAACCAATCGGGAAACTGGTGAGGATTGCAATAAAACAGTTTTTTTTATGTCATTGCCTAAGACTTCAATCGGACTCGCAAAATCAAATTTAATTCCATCCAAATTACTCACCATCGGATGTTTGACCGTTGGGTAAATCAGTGGCGAATAAAACCAAGGATATTGCGTGTATTGCGTTGCGCTTCCTTGCTCTCCGGTCGCCAAGGCAATAGGTGTATTTTGCAAATCAAAAATCAAATCTGGACGAATCCTGACGCCGTATTTAAAGAACATATCATTTAATCCTAAATCTCTCGGAAAAGCCAAGTTGGAGCCGGTTTGATTGTACAAACTGTCCATTTCCATATTGACTTGGTCAACCAACCAAAGTGTTTTTCCACCGTTGATAATGTATTGGTCTAAGACTTGTTTTTCTTTATCGGTAAAAGCTTCTGTGGGTTTGGCAATAACAGCTAAATCGTATTTGTTTAAGTATTTTAGAGTCTCATTCGGACTTTTGGCTACAGAATCTAAAGTAAATGGTCCGATGAAATAATTGTCTCTTACGGCGGTGATAAAATTCGCAATGTAGCGGTCTTCCAGTTCGCCGTTTCCGTTTAGGATAACCACTTTCTTTTGTTTGGCTTTAGCCACCGTATTGATGG
>JBDLVY010000166.1:0-7832 GCA_039804545.1 Bacteroidota bacterium
TATTGGTGCATTTGCTTTAAACAATAACTCTGTAGGTCAACAATCAACGGCTGTTGGCAGAAATGCTTTGAACGGTTCTACTGGAAGTTTTAATACAGGCATAGGATATGCTGCCGGAACAAATATTGGAGCCGGAACATTTAATACCTGTTTAGGGTATCAATCCGATGCTTCGTCTGGTGTAACAAATGGCACTGCTATAGGAAATGGTGCAGTTTGTACCGTAAGCAATACCATGAAATTTGGGAATGGCACAGTTTTGAATAATTATTTCAGTAATACGGTTAATGCTGTTGCATTTAATGCAACATCTGATTTGAGATATAAAAAAGCAATAACTCCCATTTCCCCTAGTTTAGCTATTTTAAACAAATTAGAACCTGTAAATTATTTTTTTAAAACCGAAGAAGAATTAAAGGCTGAAAAAATAAAATCAGTTGCTTTTAGTGGTGATAAAACTCATGAAAAACAAATTGGATTTATTGCTCAAGAAGTTGAAAAACTTCTTCCTGAAGTAGTTCATACTGATGCTGAAGGATATAAATCAATAGATTATTCCAAATTTTCACCCTTCATTATCAAATCCATTCAAGAACAACAATTGCTCATTGAGCAACTTCAAAAAACAAACGAAAAACTGCTCAAAGACAATCAAGAAATCTTAAAGCGCTTGGAATCTTTAGAGAAAAAATAAAATAAAAAAGCTGTCTCGAAAGAAACAGCTTTTTTTATCATTTAAATTGACCTGAAACTATTTCCCAGCTTCCTTCTGTGCGTCTTGAACCATCTTTTCGTTTGCCGTAATGGCAAATTCTACACGTCGATTCTGACTTCTTCCTTCTGCAGTATCATTAGTGGCAATAGGATCGGCTATTCCTAAACCTATTGTTACAAATCTGTTAGCCGACAATCCTTTACTAGATAAATATGCTTTCACTGAAGCTGCTCTTTGATCAGACAAAGTCAAATTGTATTCCGGTGTACCGGTACTGTCTGTATAACCGTAAATTTGGATATTGGTATCGGGATATTGATTGAAAACCGGTACTAATTTGTCTAAATTGGCTTTAGCGGTTGCAGTCAAGGTAGATTTATTAGTATCAAAACGAACGGCATTTTCACCCAAAGTCAATTTGATTCCTTCTCCAACCCTCTCTACTTGTGCACCGGGCAAAGCGGTTTCTATTTCTCTGGCTTGTTTGTCCATTTTGTTCCCAATAACGCCACCGGCAACTCCACCAATCACTCCGCCTAAAACTGCTCCAAGAGCGCCATTCCCACCTTTACCGATATTGTTTCCTAAAATCCCGCCGATAACTGCTCCGCCAACGCTTCCTATCGCTACTCCTCGTTGGGTTTTATTGGTGTTTTTTACTGCTTCACAACTAGTAAAAACTGTTGTTATTAAAAATAAAACAGACAATAGTATTGTACTAACTTTTTTCATAATGCACTAATTTATTTTTTCAAATTGATAAACAACATTGGTCATCTTTCCTCCTACACTGATTTGGTCAATCAATTGGAAAGAGCTGTCGGTTTGATTAGCTACTTTTAGGACATAGCCTGATTGTACAGTTTTGGCTTTAGCCTCATCCAAAATCTTCATCACAAATTGACCTTCTTTATTAATAAACCATGTAATTGGCGTGGTGTATGCAGAGCAACTCAGACTCTTAAGTGACAATTCTCCTTTGTTATTGTTGGAAATAAATTTCCATACACTTCCAACAAAACATTTGGAATCAGCCAAATCAAATGAAGTTACTTTAATAACCTCTGAACCAGGATAATTCACAGAAGAAATTACCCAATTTCCTTTCATAGCCACTTCTGCTTTATTGTTTAATTTAGTTGCAGTAGCTGAATTTTTTGATTTACAAGAAAAAATCAAAACCGATAATAGACTTAGTAAAATAATTTTTTTCATCCTTTATAACTGTAATGTATATTGACTCAAACAAAGATACGAGCATTTTTTATTTTCGTTTTACATAATTTTGTTAAATACTTGTGAAATTGTGACTCCGTCAATTTGTCATAAATCACATAAATGGTATTAGTTTTGACTATTTGAAGTTCAAATTGTTTAATTAAAAAATCAAAATATGACAACAGGAAAAATTAATGTATCAGTAGAAAACATCTTTCCGCTAATCAAGAAGTTTTTATACAGCGACCACGAAATTTTCTTGCGTGAATTGGTATCCAATGCTACGGATGCTACCTTAAAATTAAAACATTTAACCAGTATTGGCGAAGCCAAAGTAGACTATGGCAATCCCATTATCGAAGTTAAAATAGACAAAGAGGGCAAAAAATTACACCTCATCGACCAAGGGTTGGGAATGACAGCCGAAGAAGTAGAAAAATACATCAACCAAGTGGCTTTTTCCGGAGCTGAGGAATTTTTGGAAAAATATAAAGACTCTGCCAAAGATTCTGGAATTATTGGTCATTTCGGATTGGGATTCTACTCTGCTTTTATGGTGGCTGAAAAAGTGGAAATCATAACCAAATCTTTTAAAGAAGAACCTGCAGCACATTGGACCTGTGACGGAAGTCCCGAATTTACTTTGGAACCACATGACAAAACCGACAGAGGAACCGAAATCATCTTACACATCGCCGAAGATTCTTTAGAATTTTTAGAAGAGTTTAAAATTAATGAGTTGTTGACAAAGTACAACAAATTCATGCCAGTGCCGATTAAATTTGGTACCCGAACAGAAAAAATCGAACAGAAAAAAGGCGAATCCGTTGCCGAAGAAGACAAAGACAATATTTTCACTGAAGTGGAAGTTGACAATATCATCAACAACCCAAATCCGGCGTGGACCAAGCAACCGGTGGATTTAACCGATGAAGATTATAAAAATTTCTACCGCGAATTGTATCCGATGCAGTTTGAAGAGCCGTTGTTCAACATTCATTTGAATGTGGATTATCCTTTCAACTTGACCGGGATTTTGTATTTCCCAAAAATGTCTGCCGATTTGCAATTGCAAAAAGACAAAATTCAATTGTACCAAAATCAGGTTTATGTAACCGATAATGTTGAAGGTATTGTGCCTGAATTTTTAGGGATGTTAAAAGGAGTGATTGATTCACCAGATATTCCGTTGAACGTGTCGCGCTCTTACTTACAAGCCGATGGTAATGTGAAGAAAATCTCTAATTACATCACGCGTAAAGTGGCCGACAAACTGAAATCCTTATTCAACGAAAATCGAGAAGACTTCGAAAAGAAATGGAATGACATCAAAATCGTTTTAGAATACGGTATGTTATCGGAACCAAAATTCTACGAAAAGTCGGGTGATTTTGTTTTGTATCCAACAATAGGTGATAAATATTATACGCTGTCAGAATTGAAAGAAGCTATTACAGCAAACCAAACTGACAAAAACGGGAAATTAGTGGTATTGTACACTTCCAACAAAGATGCGCAACACAGCTATATTGAAATCGCTAAAGATAAAGGTTATGAAGTGTTGTTGTTAGATTCTCCTATCGTATCACATTTAATTCAAAAATTGGAAAGCGATAATGAGAACCTGACATTTGTTCGTGTAGACTCTGACCACATTGACAAATTGATTCAAAAAGAAGACACTCAAATCTCAAAATTGTCTGAAGAAGAATCAACCCAATTGAAAACTGTTGTTGAAGAAATTGTCCCAAAAGCCAATTATTCGGTACAATTGGAACCAATGGACAGTAGTGCTGCGCCATTTATCATCACCCAACCGGAATTCATGAGAAGAATGAAAGAAATGAGTCAAACCGGCGGTGGAGGCATGTTTGGTATGGGCAATTTCCCGGAAATGTATAATTTAGTGGTAAACACCAACTCTGATTTGGCCACAACTATTTTAAACACTTCGGACAAATCAGCGCAAGAGAGTTTGGTCAAACAAGCACTAGACTTGGCTAAAATTTCTCAAGGCTTGTTAAAAGGAGAAGAATTGACCGCTTTTGTAAAGAGAAGTTTTGAATTGATTAAATAGCATCGAGACAATGAATAAAACAAAACCTGCGAGTATAAACTTGCAGGTTTTTTTATTGGATATATTTCCCGTACTTCGTGCTTCGTAAATCAAACTATAAACTTATGACGCTCAACATAGAAACTCCGGCACTTTTATTTTCGGCAACCTCTTTGATTTTATTGGCTTACACCAATCGGTTCTTGACCATTGCCCAAATCGTTCGCAGTTTGAAAAAACATTATGACGAAGTACATACTAAAAGCATACTGTTACAAATTAGAAACCTTAATTTACGTCTTTCCTTGATTCGCTATATGCAATTGTTTGGGGTTTTGTGTTTGTTTCTCTCTGTCTTTGCGATGCTTTGTTTGTTTGTACAATGGCATATTGCCGGTATTTATCTTTTTGCTGCCAGTTTATTGTGTTTATTGACTTCATTGGGCATTTCTTTTTGGGAAATAAGCATTTCTGTGACAGCTTTGCGTTTACATTTAAGTGATTTGGAAGAAGAAGAGAAAAAAAAGTAAAAACTTACACTGTTTTTCATATCTTTATTGATGTCAAACAGTTACTAAAACCAACATCAATGAAACAAAAACTACTCTTTCTTTTTTTACTGTCCTTTTCCATTGTTTTGGCTAAGCCGAATGAAAAAAAGACTACAGCAAACCCTTCCATTGGAATATTAATGTCCGCTAATAATTTTGGCTCAGCTATTTTCTATACTATAAAGATTAAAAATATTGGAGAAGAAACCCTAACTAATGTTTTTGTAACCGATCCCACAAATAGTATTCAGTTTAATTTTTCTACTATTGCCACTTTAGAACCAGGACAAGAAATTACCAATTTAGAAGGTACTAAATTTGGTTTCGGTTTTTGCTATGACCAAAGTCAAGTAATGGTTCATGCTACAGCTTCCTCAACAACTATGGAAATATCCGACTTATCTTCGGACCCGACAGCATTTGACAACAACGGATTACCCGGTACATATTACAACGATTTGATGACCACAAGTTCTTATTTTATTTTTGTAAATGGTTATCAAGATGGAATATATCAAGATTTGAACAACAATGCCATAGTGGATGTTGGTGATGTTATTAACTACACTTACAATGTTTACGGCGCTTCAAATGGTGGAGAAATTTATGATAGTAACGCTATTGTGACTAATCCGACTTTTATGACTGACTTTTATTACACTACAGGAATTCATTATATCACTCAAGCCGATGTTGATTTGGGTTATGTATATAATACTTCTTATATAATATCATTTGGTCCTTGTGATATTGGTGGCTATTTCAATGATGAATCTTTTTGTCCCTGCCCAAATCCAAGTAATACCAACATCGTAACCTCTTTGACGAGTTTATTGCCGAATAAAATTTCAGGGAATGTCAAATTCAATGCTAATAATGATAATTGTACCACCGGTCTGAATTTCCCCAACAGAAGAGTCAACACCACTGATGGCACATACACCTATGCCAGTTACACGAATACTGCCGGAAATTACCAGATTTTAATTCCGAATATCGGGAATTATACTACCTCAGCATTGACCAATTTAAATGCCAATTTCACTTCTAATCCTAATTCGACAGCAACTGTAAGTTCAGGCTCAGGAGTAGATTATAACAACACTAACTTTTGTATCAGTTCTGCCACTAATTTTGCCGATTTAACGGTGAACATGTTCAATATTAACCAAGCCATTCCTGGCAATGTTGCAACATACAGAATAGTGTATTCTAATCATGGAAGTACCAACCTCAATGGAAGCGTTCAGTTGACTTTTGACAACGGAAAATTGACATTGGGTACAGCTGCTCCGGCTCAAAACAGTTCAACATCTAATACTTTGACTTGGAATTACACCAATCTATTACCTTTTGAAAGCCGATATATCAATTTGTCATTTAATGTACTCACTCCACCGACTGTAAACGTAAATGATTGGCTAACCTTTACTGTGGTTGGAAATCCAATTGCCGGTGATAGCAACACTGCTAATAACACCTTAAATTGGCATCAAATAGTAAGAAGTTCCTTTGACCCTAATGACAAAACCGTAATCCAAGGAGATATCATAGATATATCACAAGCCGGCGATTATTTAACGTATGTGACCCGTTTTCAAAATACTGGAAATGCCAATGCGACTACTGTGGTAATCAAAGAAACGCTTGATCCTAAATTAGACTGGAATAGTTTTGAACCAATTTCTTCAAGCCATACAGCCAATATCCAACTGCGTTACGGCAATGATTTGACTTATACTTTTTCTAATATTGATTTGCCTTATGAATCGGTTAACGAACCGGCTAGTCACGGTTGGATGGTATATAAAATCAAACCGAAAAGTAATTTTGCTCTGGGAGACATCGTTAGTTCCAAATCAGATATTTATTTTGATTATAACTTACCAATCATAACCAATACGGTTACTACACAAATGATTGCTTTATCAGTTACAGAGAATGTCAAAAATAATTTTGCGCTGTATCCGAATCCCACTTCCAATAATTTTGTAATTGAAATGCTAACTGAAACAAATGCACAATATGAAATCTTTGACCTCAACGGCAAGCGACTTCAAACCGATACTGTTGAAAGTTTGAAACCAATTGACATCAGTGCATTTCAAAGCGGATTTTATTTTGTAACCATCAATACCGAACAAGGAAAAGCAACTTACAAATTAGTAAAAAACTAACATAAAAAAAATCCCGATAACTCGGGATTTTTTTATGACTATATCTTGATAATAATTTAATATTTAACCCATTTTTCTGTCTTAATGCCGTATTCAGTATAAATTTTTACAAAATACAGCCCTGTAGATAAATCTGAAACATTCGTTTGAATTTCGCTTGAATTTACTGGTAACGATTTTACCACTTTACCATAAATATCACACCATTCCAATCTATCAATATTAATCTGAGATTGAATTGTCAAAAGATATTTTCCTGGATTTGGATAAATTGTAATTGATGCTTCATTCAAGTCAAATTCACTTGTTTCTAAAGGAGCACTACTCGCTACCCAACTCGAAGCCAAATTATTATCTAAACTAGTACTGGTCAATTGCAAATAACTACCGTTTCCATAAGCTGCTATTGGCCAAGGCAAAGAGTCAAAATATTCGACCGAGTCAATGGTATTTCCAAAAGCATCCGCAAGGACTATTTTTTGAGATTTGTTAGACAAGTTTCTAGTGAATTGCCCAAAAGCAGGAAATCCGTTTTGAGATTGAAAAGTCGTTGCTTTGGCAGCCAAATACAATCTTGAATTACTGGAAATAGTTGAATTATAAGGAAATTGATAAGTTATTCCCAACTCC
This sequence comes from Bacteroidota bacterium, assembly GCA_039804545.1. Classification (GTDB taxonomy): domain Bacteria; phylum Bacteroidota; class Bacteroidia; order Flavobacteriales; family Flavobacteriaceae; genus Flavobacterium. Next base: position 7,348 of record JBDLVY010000166.1, read on the forward strand.
TTAAAATAAATTCCAGATAAATTTACCGTCGCAGACCCTGTATTTTCTATCTCAATAAATTCTTGGTCATTGCTCACTGGAAAAGAAACAGAACTCACCGGATTATAGTTGATTTTGGTTATCACAAGTGGTGGCACCGGTACATTATTACAAGCAGAAAAACCAACTAAATGACCATTCATCCATGAAATTCTGCTTACAATAAATGCTTTAATATTGGCTATTTCAAGAGGATAATTTGGTATCGTATTCCAACGTAGATTTTCACGAACCATCGCTTCACTAATCAAGCTGACCGTATTGTCAATTAATGTATTCATAACAGTAATATTCATAGGTTGTCCCACTTGTGTCAACTGGTTAAAACGCTTAGATAGATAGCATTTAAAAATAGTATTATTAAACAAATCTGTCCAAAATTTTGACCCTTCATTATCGTCATTTGAAAACTGCCAAGTATCATACTTACTTCTGTCAAATCCCCA
>JBDLVY010000167.1:0-4848 GCA_039804545.1 Bacteroidota bacterium
TAAGCCAACGCATTTAAATTTGAAAGGAAAACGCATAGAAAATTGGGCAACCGACCAATATGCTTTCCATAAAGACCAAGAACCTTTGTACAAAGTGGTTCCGTTTTATATTGGCTTACACCAAAATAAAGCTTACGGGATTTTCTTTGACAATACGTTCAGAACCTTTTTCGACTTTTGTCACGAACGCCGTAATGTAACCAGTTTTTGGGCAGAAGGCGGTGAAATGAATTACTATTTCTTCTATGGTCCGAAAATGAGTGATGTGGTAATCAATTATACCCATTTAACAGGAAAACCAGAGTTGCCGCCGATGTGGACATTAGGATACCACCAATGCAAATGGAGTTATTATCCTGAGAGTAAAGTAAAAGAAGTCACCAGTAAATTCAGAGAGCTTAAAATTCCGTGTGATGCTATTTATTTAGATATCGATTATATGGAAGGTTTCCGTTGTTTTACTTGGAGCAAAGAATATTTTCCGGAACCCAAACGCATGGTTGCCGAGTTGGCCAAAGACGGTTTCAAAACCGTTGTTATCATTGATCCTGGAATTAAAATCGATAAAGATTATTGGGTTTACCAAGAAGCCTTGAAAAATGAATATTTCTGTAAACGTGCCGATGGACCGTATATGAAGGGAAAAGTGTGGCCGGGAGAATGTAACTTTCCTGATTACACCAATCCGGAAGTGCGCGAATGGTGGGCAGGTTTGTTCAAAGAACTGATTTCGGAAATAGGGGTAAAAGGTGTTTGGAATGATATGAACGAACCGGCTGTAATGGACGTTCCTGGTAAAACCTTCCCGAACGATGTTCGACACGATTACGATGGGAATCCATGCAGTCACCGAAAAGCACACAATATTTACGGAACCCAAATGGCACGCGCCACTTACGAAGGCGTAAAGCGTTTTGCCTATCCGAAAAGACCTTTTATCATCACGCGTTCTGCTTATTCTGGAGCGCAGCGTTATACTTCGTCTTGGACAGGCGATAACGTAGCGAGTTGGGAACATTTATGGATAGCCAATATTCAAATGCAACGCATGTCAATTTCTGGAATGGGTTTCACGGGTTCGGATATCGGTGGATTTGCTGAGCAACCTTCGGGCGAATTGTATGCGCGTTGGATACAGTTGGGTGTTTTCCATCCTTTTTGCAGAACACATTCTTCGGGCGATCACGGCGAACAAGAACCTTGGTCTTTTGGCGAAGAAGTGATTGATATCACTAGGAAGTTTGTAGAATTGCGTTACCAATTACTACCTTATCTATACACCATGTTCTGGCAATATGTAAATGAGGGAACGCCAATGTTGAAACCTTTAGTTTACTTCGATCAAGAAGATTTTCACACCCATTACAGAACGGATGAGTTTATTTTTGGAAACCAAATTCTGGTCTGTCCAATATTGGAACCTAATGCTCAAGGACGTAGAATGTATTTGCCGAAAGGCAATTGGTACAACTTCTGGTCGAATGAATTAATTGAAGGCAAGAAAGAACTATGGGTTAAAACCAACTTCGACGAAATTCCGATTTTCATTAAAGAAGGTGCTATTATCCCTAAATATCCGGTGCAACAATACGTGGGCGAATTGCAATTTGACGAATTGATTTTAGACGTGTACTATAAATTAGGCAAAGAAAAGTCAACAGTTTACGAAGATGCACAAGACGGCTACGATTATAACAAAGGCCGATTCTCTTTGCGAACTTTCACCTTGACCGGAAAAGAAAAAGAACTCATTATTCAGCAACACACCGAAGGAACTTTTGAAACTCAATACTCTAAATTCAAAATCAACCTCAATGGATTGCCATTTAAAGTTAAAAAAATTGAAGTTGATAATGAAAAAATTAGTTTGGATAAAGTCCACATAAACGGTGATAATTCCTTAAGTATTGATAAAGATTTTACAGAGTTGCACTTAATCGGATAATAAATTATGTAATTTTATAGTCCAAATGATGTAACTTTTGGAAACCTGAATTAGGTAAGTTTGTAATTCAAATTAAACAATTATGAAAAAAGGAATTTTATTTTGCACCTTGCTGACTGTCATGCTGGTAGCCTCTTGTGCTAAAAATCCGTTTACCGGAAAAAGCACTATGGCTTTGGTTGATAACAGTCAAATTTTCCCTTCTGCATTCCAGCAATATGGGACATTCTTGAAAGAAAATAAAGTATTGGTTGGAACAACTGATGCTAAAAAAGTAGAAATAGTTGGAATGAAAATCAAAGCGGCAGCTGAAAAATGGTTGAATGCCAATGGTTATTCAGATTACTTAAAAGATTACCAATGGGAATACAAGTTAGTGGAAAATAAAGAAGTGAACGCTTGGTGTATGCCTGGCGGAAAAATTGTAGTGTACTCGGGTATACTTCCTATCACTTTAGATGAGACAGGCTTAGCAACTGTTATGGGACACGAAGTATCACATGCTTTGGCCAATCACGGTCAACAACGTATGAGTGCCGGAATGTTGCAACAAGCAGGTGCTGCGGGTGTAGCGGTTGCCACCGGAAGTAAAAGTGCTGAAACCCAACAAATAGCTATGTTGGCCTATTCTGGCGTGTCACAGTTTGGTGCCATGTTACCCTTTAGCAGAAGCCATGAGAGTGAAGCTGATATGATTGGACTTAAATTAATGGCCATTGCAGGTTATAATCCTGATAAAGCAGTTGATTTTTGGCTAAGAATGTCAGCCAAATCAGGCGGACAAAAACCACCGGAATTCATGAGTACTCACCCTTCTGATGAAACTAGAATAGCCAATATCAAAAAACAAATTCCGGCAGCCAAAGCCGAGGCAGCCAAGTTTGGTGTAACTTTTAAATAAAAAATAACTTATATTTGAATCCCGTTCTTTTGTTGAACGGGATTTTTTATTTTAACCCTAATTTTATGTCAGCACTTCCTAAAGGTCATCCAAAATTACTCAACGCTTGGGCTTTCTATGATTGGGCCAATTCTGTTTACAGTTTAGTAATTGCTTCGGCAGTTTTTCCAATTTTTTACAACAAATTGTTCGAAAAAGATAATCCTTATATCATGGTTCTTGGCCATAATTTTAAAAACTCCGCCTTGATAAGTTTTGTTACAGCCGGCGCGTTTTTATGTGTAGCTATTTTTTCCCCATTACTATCTGGAATAGCCGACTACATTGGCAATAAAAAAATATTCATGCGTACTTTTAATTACATTGGTGCGCTTTCTTGTGTTGGTCTCTATTTCTTTGATTTGAATAATATCCTTTTAGGATTATTTTTTTATTTCTTTGGGTTAATAGGGTTTTGGGGAAGTTGGGTTTTTTACAATTCTTATTTACCCGACATAGCTTTCCCCGATCAACAAGATAAAATAAGTGCCAGAGGATTTTCTATGGGGTATATAGGAAGTGTTTTACTTTTAATTATAAATCTCGCCATGATTATGAAGCCTGAGTTCTTCAATATTTCAGGAACGCCAGACCAAGCATCTATAAAAGCCATGCGCTATTCCTTTGCGATGGTTGGAATTTGGTGGATAGTTTTTAGTCAATATACCTATTTGTATTTGCCAAAAGGAAATAAGAACTCGGATAGAAAAGTTACAAAAGCAATTATATTTAATGGATTCAGAGAATTAAAAAAAGTGTGGCAACAACTGCAAACGGAAATTCCTTTGAAGAGATATTTATTGAGTTACTTCGTATTCAGTATGGCAGTGCAAACAGTGATGTTAGTAGCAACTTATTTTGGTGCACAAGAAATACAATGGAAAGATGCCGAAGAAAGCCAGATAGGTTTGATTACCTGTATTTTATTGATTCAATTAATAGCCATTCTTGGCGCTTTTTTGACCTCAAGAGCTTCTACAAAATTGGGGAATGTTAATGTGCTCATTGTCTTGAATGCTTTTTGGGTTTTGCTATGTGGATTTGCTTATTTCATCACAACACCCAACGAGTTTTATATTATGGCATCTTTAGTTGGTTTGGTCATGGGCGGAATTCAATCTCTTGCCAGATCTACCTATTCTAAATTTTTACCAAAAACAGATGATACTACTTCATTCTTTAGTTTTTATGATGTTTCTGAAAAAATAGGAATTGTAATAGGAATGATGGTTTATGGGTTAATCGATCAAATTACAGGAAGTCCTCGATTTGCAATTGTCTTTTTGGGATTGTTTTTCTTAGGTGGATTGTTATTATTGTTGAGAATCCCAAAAAAACACTTGTCATCAATTTAAAAAAAATTATATTTGAGCAATATTTACAAAATGGTTATGAAAAACATCAAATTTTTAGCCGGAATATTTTTATTCGTTACGGCTTTTACCTTTACTTCATGTGACACTGAACCAATTGATCCTGCTATTGATTTAGACGATTTTGGTGGTGGTAATGCAGGTCCGGCCGTGTTCAAAGCTGATTTTAGTGGAAACACCTGGGTCGCTTCAACAGCTCAAGCGCTTGTTGGGGGCAATTATATTACTATTTCCGGGATTAAATCTAATGGTGAAGGATTCGGACTTTTAGTAGAAGCCAATTCGACAGGAACTTATCCTGCAAATACTAATATTTTAGCCTTTACTCCCGCTGGTTCAGAATATGGCTATTGGTCAACTAACTTTGATAATCCGGAAGAAAATACAGGGTCAATAACCATTACCAATATTGATTTGGTTAATAATACAATTTCTGGAACATTTAATTTTAAAGGATATTGGTCTGATACTACAACTACTGCTATTTTACCGGTAGAGTTTACCAATGGCGTGTTCCAAAATATTCCATTCACCACCCAAGAACAAACAGGAGATACTTTTTATGCTAAAGTGGGCGGCGTTGAATTTGT
>JBDLVY010000168.1:0-3881 GCA_039804545.1 Bacteroidota bacterium
ACAAGGTACTAATGCAGCTATTGCAAAAGAATTAATTGATAATTCAGGAATGCCAATTTTATCTGCTGTTGAATTCCAAGAAGCAGCTGACCAAGTTCAAGCGGCACTTTCTTAATTAGAAATTCAATTTATAAAAAAAAATCCTGAGCGAAAGCTCAGGATTTTTTTATGTCTTTATTTTTTTGTCTTTCCATTTTTGAAAAATACCTTTTCTACTACTTGCACTTTTGGAGTTGTTTTGGTATTACTTTTCTTAAACGGTTTTTTTGTTCCAGCAAATGATTTGGGCTTTTGATCGCCTCTTGCTTTTTCTGGATCTTTTGGACTAGCTTTAAATTCAGGTCGGTCTTTTGAATTTTCTTTCTTTGGAATTTCAGCTTTGTGTTTGGCTAAAACCTCGTTAGGATTTTTTGGGTTTTCTTTGGTTCCTCTCAAATGAATGACTAAACCATTCAAGAAATTACGCAACACTTGATCACCACATTCCATATAGTTTTCGTGTTTTTCATCACGAAAGAAAGCACCTAACTCTGATTTCGAAATTCTAAAATCAACTAATTCTAAAATCTCAACTATTTGGTCATCACGAAGCATTAAAGCAACACGTAATTTTTTAAAGATATCGTTATTGGTCATGTTTTTATTTTTTACAAAGGTACATTTAAATAGTATTTAAATTAGAATAAATGCACTCCGGTTCCGTTACCTTCTGCATAACTAATTTTTCCGAATTCCATGGTAACTCCACTAGCAATATCTTCACTCAATAGTAAAGGACCATCCATATCAACATAATCTAATTCAGGTAATATATGCGCAATAGCAGAAATACCAACGGTAGATTCAGTCATACAGCCTGCCATGGTTCTTAATCCTAATCGCTTGGCTTCTTGAATCATTCGTCTTCCAGGAGTAATTCCACCACATTTGGCCAATTTAATATTGACTCCGTGAAAATGCTGAAAGCATTTTGCCACATCTTCTTCTTTGATACAACTTTCATCTGCTATAACTGGCAAAGCAGAATGTTTGTATACTTCTTTATGTCCCTCCCAATCGTCTGCTTTCAGAGGTTGTTCTAAAAATTCTACCCCTAGTTTTTTCAGTTCTATTGAGTTGTGAATTGTTTCATCAACTCCCCAGCCGCAATTGGCATCAATTCTAAAAATAGCGTTGCTATGTTGTCGAAGCGCTTTCACAATGGCAATATCTTCTTGTGTACCCAATTTAATTTTATAAATTGGCCAAGGCAATTCTTCCATTTTGGCCACCATTTTTTCAATAGGTGCTATGCCTATAGTATAATCTGTTAATGGATTTTTATCTGTTGTATAACCCCATAATTCATAGAGTTTCTTTCCCTTCTTACGGGCATACAAATCGTTGTATGCATTGTCTAAAGCGCACAAAGCAAACAAGTTGTCTTTTAAATAGGGAAATATTTTGGTCCAAAACACTTCTGGGGTTTCAGTTCCTGAGGATTCAATAATCGATCTGATTCTTTCTAAATCAGCTATCATCATGGGTACCGTAATATTATAATAGGGATTGGAAGAAGCTTCGCCAAAACCTGAAAATTCACCTTCTTTTAAAGTTACAATCACGCAAGGCTGTACATCAATCGATTTTCTAGAAATGGTAAAAGTATGTTTTAATTTAAGGTCGTAGGCTTTTAAAATCAATTCCATAATCACACTATTTAGGAAGCTTGTTCTTGTAATTTTTTAATTTCGTCACGTAATTTTGCGGCTTGCATAAAGTCCAATTCTTTGGCAGCTTTCTCCATTGATTTGCGTTTTTCCCGTATCAATTTGTCTATTTCTGATTTTGATAAATAAGCTGTTTCGGGTTCAGCAGCAACGTTTAAAATATGTCCTAATTCGTATTCTACCAAAGGATTTTTGGTAAAAGCGGAATCTATTTTTTTATTCAAAGCTTGAGGAACTTGATTGTTTTCAACGTTGAAATTAATCTGTTTCGTTCTTCGGTAATTGGTTTCGTCAATGGTTTTTTGCATACTGGCGGTAATTTTATCCGCATACATGATGGCTTTTCCATTTAAGTTTCGAGCAGCACGACCAATAGTTTGTGTTAATGAACGATGGCTTCTAAGAAAACCTTCCTTATCGGCATCCAAAATAGCAACCAATGAAACTTCAGGTAAATCCAAACCTTCACGTAATAAGTTGACCCCAATCAATACATCAAAAAGACCTTTTCGCAAATCTTGCATAATTTCAATTCGTTCCAAAGTATCGACATCCGAGTGAATATAACGACAACGAATAGACACTTTCGTCAAGTATTTAGCCAATTCTTCTGCCATTCTTTTGGTTAAGGTTGTCACCAAAACACGTTCGTCTAACTCACAACGTTGTTGAATTTCTTCAATCAAATCGTCAATCTGATTCAAACTTGGACGTATTTCAATGATTGGGTCTAACAAACCGGTTGGACGAATTACTTGTTCCACCACCACACCATCGGTTTTTTGTAATTCATAATCCGCAGGGGTAGCCGAAACATAGATGACTTGATTTTGCATCGCTTCAAACTCTTCAAATTTCAACGGACGATTGTCCATAGCCGCTGGTAATCGGAAACCGTATTCGACTAGGTTCTCTTTTCGGCTTCTGTCACCACCATACATCGCATGAACTTGCGAAAGGGTTACGTGACTTTCGTCCACTACCATCAAATAATCTTTTGGAAAATAATCCAATAAACAGAAGGGTCTAGTGCCAGCTTCACGTCCGTCAAGGTAACGGGAATAATTTTCGATACCGGAACAATAGCCTAATTCCCGAATCATTTCTAAATCGAAATTGGTACGTTCATCAAGGCGTTTGGCTTCCAAATGTTTACCAATTTCTTTGAAATAATCGACTTGTTTGACCAAATCTTGTTGGATTTCCCAAATGGCATTTTGCAAAACATCGGGCGAAGTCACAAACATATTGGCAGGATAAATGGTCAGTTTTTCAAATTTTTCCAGTACTTGTGCGTTTTTGACATCAAAACTTTCAATTTCTTCAATTTCGTCACCAAAGAAGTGAATACGAAATGCTTCATCGGCATAACTAGGGAAAACTTCTACCGTATCGCCTTTAATTCGGAATGTTCCAGGGGTAAAATCTGCCTCGGTACGGGCATATAAACTCTGAACGAGACTATGTAACAGTTTAGTTCTCGAAATCACTTGATCGCGTTCAATTGCGATGACGTTCTTTTGAAATTCTACTGGATTTCCAATACCGTATAAACACGAAACAGATGCTACCACTAGAATATCTCTACGACCAGAAAGGAGGGAGGAAGTGGTGCTTAAACGCATCTTTTCTAGCTCTTCATTTATAGATAAATCTTTCTCAATGAAGACTCCTGTAACCGGCATAAAGGCTTCGGGTTGGTAATAATCGTAATAGGAAACAAAATATTCCACCGCATTATTAGGAAAAAATTGTTTGAATTCCGAATACAATTGCGCCGCTAAGGTTTTATTGTGTGCCAAAACCAAAGTAGGTCGTTGTACTTCTTGAATGACATTGGCTACCGTAAATGTCTTACCAGATCCCGTTACTCCTAATAAAGTTTGGAATTGTTCGCCGTCATTAATCCCTTGAGCTAATTTTTCAATAGCTTGAGGTTGGTCGCCTTTGGGTTGGTAATCAGATACTACTTGGAAATTCATTTGGTAAAGATACTTAATTCAATCCAAGACACAAAAGTGGCATAAGAACCTAATTTGTAAATAGTTAGCCAAGTATTACTTTAGAACTTCCATGATTTTTGTTGATCCAAAGTCATAAAAGTCCAAGCTACAAATCGACTTGTTTTTTGGCCTTGAGCCATATCGATAGTTTTTATTTCGACGGCATTTA
>JBDLVY010000169.1:0-10820 GCA_039804545.1 Bacteroidota bacterium
TTTGCAGCCGTTTCCAAAACACCATTAATTGTACTTGATCCGATTACATTTACTGCTGGAAGAGCAAATCCTTTTTCTTTTGCATAATTAAAAATTGCTTGAACTTCATCTCCGGTAGCAACTCCTGGTTTGATATTGTGAGCCATTGTTTTGTGAGGTTTTTTAAGTTAATCCCAATTCTTTGGGCTACAAAAATAATAATTTCTGTTTTTAGAAAGGATAATTTATTCCAATATTTAAAACTGATTTGTTGAAGCGTATTTCCTTGAGCCATTTTTGGTTTTCTTCATTAGCCGGATTATAGGTTTTAAATCCTAAATCCAGGCGGACGATAAAGAAATTGAAGTCATATCTGAATCCGAATCCGCTACCAACTGCAATATTTTTAAGCGATTTTAATCCGTTGAAAATATAAGCTTCTTCTTCGGTATTGTCTAAAACGTTCCAAATATTTCCTGCATCGGCAAACAATGCACCATTTAATTGTTGGAAAATATTGAAACGAAATTCGGTGCTAAATGTCAGTTTCATATTGGCTTCATTAAAGTCTAAAAAGCTTCTTCCGGCACCTGGACCTAAACTGTAGGATTGCCATGCTCTAATGTCGTTGGTTCCTCCGGCAAAATAACTCCGGGAAAAAGGAACGTCTTCAGAATTGCCATAAGGAATTGCAATGCCTCCAAAGGCTTTTACAGCCAGCACTTTTTTTCGACTCAAATCCCAATGCTTGATGTATTCAAACTCAGTCTTGATGTATTGTGAAAATTCTACATCCAAGAAAGTATTGGCGCCATTTTGATTTTGCAATTGCTTAGAAGCCCGAGCCAATAGAGAAAGCAAGTTTCCTGCCGATTCTACTTTGGCTTTGATGGCGTAAAACTCGTTGTCAAAGAAATCCTTTTTGGAAGTTTTAGTATAAGTGATATTAGAAGCAAAAATCAAATTGTTTTCAGTCAGTCTGACTCTTCTTTCAGCGATGCTTAAAACCGATTTCAAATCGTTGTCATTCAAGCCTAAACCCGGCGAAGAAAGCGCATCTAGCATAAAAAGGACTGCGCCGTCGTCAATTGTCAAATCGCCATTGTCATTTTGGTATTGATTTGGACTTGGACCGATAGGGTAATTTCCTGCAATAGTATTTAAGGTGTTGTAGGTTGATTTGTAAACATTGAAATAGTTTGTTGGATTAAGGTTTTTAACAAACTGTATGTTGATCAAATCAAATTTAAAATTGGTATTTTTTTTAGGAGTCCAATTGTAAGTTAGTGAGCTTGTGAAATTTTGTTTGTCTAAACCAATGTTAGTTTGTTTTGAATATCCCACACTGAGTGTCGTGTAAGGAATCATGGTTTTGGGGATGATTTTGTCTGTTTTGAACGGTAAAAAAAGCCGTGGAAAATTCAACTTTGCATCAACACCTATTTCAGATAAATTAAAAAAGGTATTGTTGGGATTGGCCAAATCTTTAGACGAACCAATGTTTCCTCTAAATCCTATTTCAAAAGTCTCTGCGCCATTAAACACGTTGCGAATGCTCAGGAAAGTATTTCCGGTAATCCCGAAATCCTGAATATTGGAGTGCGTAAAATCGGTTGAAAACCCGAAGGTGTATTTTTGTTTTGGGGTTAAATATACATTGGCTATCAAACTGTTTTTTTGCGTTTTGTCTTCCACATATTGAATCAAAGGATAATTGAATACTTTTAGGTTACTCAAATATCTTGAACTTCCGGATGTTCTGAAATCTGAGAAGTAATTGCCTTTGGTAACAAAAATACCATCGGTTATGGCTTTTGGACGGTATTTTAATTTGTTGACACTGTAAAGATGGAAGTCGTTGTAAAGAACACTGTCTTTGATAGGTGCATTAGGGTTGATTGGGTTGTGGTCTGTAAAAATATTTACCCTGCTGATTTTGTACAATTCAAAGGGCTTAGTTTGTATACTGTCTTCCGTTCGAATGCTTTCATTTTCAATGACCATATTTACTGTAGGTCGGTGTTTTTTATTGATAGTGTCTATGTCAAAAGTAACATAATTTTGCTGGAATCGATAAGCGCCATTGTTTCGAAAATCTTCGGTAATACGCTTTTTTTCTTCAATAAAATTATTGGTTTCGTAGCGTTGACCGGTTTTAATTAAACTGTTTTTCTTTTTCAGCTGAAAAATAGAATCCAAAGGAGCACTCGAAATATAAGTGTTTAGGCTATCAATGATATAAGGCTTTCCGGTTTTGATGTCATAACGCAGTTTGACTTTCTTTTGATCGATGCTGTCTACTTTGTATTGAGTAGTCACATCAAAATAACCGCGGTTGTAGTAGTATGATTTTAAACGACGCAATGATTTTTTTGTACTGGCGGTATCCAAAATAACCGGAGCTTCCCCTGTTTTTTTTAAGAAATTATCAATACCCGAATACAGAAACGATTCGCCCAGGCGTTTGACTTGTTTTTTGGAAAGCCAATGGGATTTTCGGTAATACCGTTTGGGGTTTTTGATCATTTTGGCTTTGAACAAAGAGTCAGATTTCGGCTTTGCCAAGTTATAAAGGTTCAGCCTTAGACGATACCCTAAAATAGCACTATTCTGTTTTTGATACAACTGATTGGTGACTTCTTCCAAATTGTTTTTTTGGTCATCAACATAGATGTCGTTTTTAGTAAGTAGTCTTTTTCCATCCGGAACTCTTTTTGTAGTGTTACAACCAAAGATAATTAGTCCGGTTAGAATAAATAGTGATATTTTTGTGATACTCTTTTTCAAGTGGTGTGAAATATTTAATTCAAAAATACAGTATTTTATGGTTAGTAAAAACCAAATAAAATTAATTACCAGTCTTCAACATAAAAAATACCGAATCGAGCATCAATTGTTTATAGCGGAAGGTGTAAAAGTAATACAGGAATTGTTACAATCAAATATCGTGCTCGAACATTTGTTTGAAACAGAAAGTATTTTTGATGCCATTGACTCGTCCCAAAAAACAAGGGTAAAAGAGGTTGACATGAAAAGAATTTCTGCTTTGGTTTCTCCCAGTTCGTGTTTGGCTATTTTCAAAATCCCGAAAGAAAGCAATATAGAAGAGAAAGGATTAATCGTGGCGTTAGATGACATTCGAGATCCGGGGAATTTGGGTACAATTATCCGACTTTGCGATTGGTTTGGGGTAAAACAATTGGTTTGTTCAAAGGAAACAGTTGATGTTTACAATCCGAAAGTCATTCAGGCGACCATGGGTTCGATTACCAGAGTGAGCGTGAATTATAATGATTTAAATGAATTTATAGCGCAAACTTCACTACCAGTTTTCGGTACTTTTATGGATGGAAAGAATATCTATAAAGAAATTTTGCCTGCTGATGGAATTTTAATTTTTGGGAACGAAGCCAACGGGATTTCCCCTTCTTTGGAAAAAATCATCAAAAACCGAATTGCTATTCCTAGATTTGGAGATGTTCAACAAACCGAAAGTCTAAATGTAGCCACGGCAACAGCAATTTGTTTGAGCGAATTTAGAAGGAATTCTTAGTGGAAAGTAAAATTGATGAGCACTGCACGTGTTTTCATAGATTCAATGTTGCCTGTCCATGGACTATTCGGGTCGTCGTCGCGGATTAACTCGTCATTAAATCCGAAAACACCTCTAATGGAAGGCGAAAATTTGAAGTATTCAAAATACAAGTCAATCCCGAAGCCAAACGTATAATTCTGCGTCCACGGTTTTACCCTGAATTTTTGTTCTGAGTTATCGTCTTTTGATTTAGAATTACTCGATAAGTTTAAAGTGCTTCCTACACCGCCAAGTAAGTAAGGCCTAACATTTCCGGTGCGTAAGGAAGAAAATTTAAGCATTACCGGAAAATCAATATAAGTCGCTTTTACTTCTCTTAAAGCGTCACGGTCATTGGTAAATCCGGAATAGGTTAATGTCCTGCTGGCATAATATAATCCGGGCTCAAAACGCAATTCCAAATATTCGTGCAATCGCAAAACCCCGACCAATCCTACGTTAAAACCGGTATTGCCTTTTATATTAATATCTTGTCCGGGAACTTTGTAATCGGTTTTGAAATCAAAAGTGCTAAAGCCTAAAAAATAACCCCAATACACTCTTTGCTTGTCAAAATTTTCCAAATTGACAATAGGATCTTTAGAAAAGATACTAGTGCCGAATTGTGCTTTTGCACTAAGGGTAAAGAGGATAAAAAGGACAATTACTTTTTTCATGCTTGTGCTGAAATACAATTTTATTTTTTTGTGGCGGTATAAATGGTGGCTACTCCGAAAGTTTGCGGCATGGCTTTACAGTCTATAAACGAAACTTTTCTCAAAATATTGTTTAAAGCTTCTCCAAAAGGAAAATTGGCTGCCGATTCGGAAAGATATCCATAAGCGTTATTATCTTTCGAGAAAATTTTTCCAATAATAGGAAGAATAAATTTTGTGTAAAAGCCATAGCCTTGTTTGAACGGAAATTTTGTAGGAACCGAAGTCTCCAAAATCACAAATATGCCGTTTGGTTTTAAAACCCTGTAAATTTCGGCCAAACCTTTCTCTAAAGTTTCAAAGTTTCTGATGCCAAAAGACACCGTAATGGCATCAAAATGATTGTCGGGATAAGGAATGTTTTCGCTGTCGCCCACAACCATTTCTATTTTGTCTGCCAAGTTTTTATCTAGAATTTTTTTCTTGCCTACTTCTAGCATCCCAACCGATAAATCTAAACCGATAATTTGCTTTGCTGCAGTTGATTCGGCCATCATGATGGCTAAATCTCCGGTTCCGGTGGCAATGTCAAGCGCATTTTCTGGGTTTTTGGCTTTGACCAATTCAATTACTTTCTTTCTCCATTTGACATCAATCCCCATCGAAATAACCCTATTCAAGCCGTCATAGTTTCCTGAAATGTTATCAAACATCTGGGTAACTTGTTCTTTTTTGCCTAAAGTGGATTCTTTATAAGGTGTAATTTGCTTTGACATGCTCGAATTTTTAACTGCGTTCAGTTCATCTCATCTTTAGGACGAGATTCGGGTGACAAATATAAGCCAATATTTTAATTGGGATAAGGCTTATGATTTTCTTTAAGAATTGTGGAATCAATTATTGTTTTCTAACGAAGGTTTGAAACGTAAAATCAAATTCATGTCGCTCGTCTTTTGAATGGAATTCCTCCAAAACCAATTGCCATATTTTCAAATCAATTTCCGGAAAGAAAGTGTCCGCTTCAAAGGAATGGTGCACACGGGTGATGTCAACTTTGTCTGCTATTGCAATTGATTGATGGTAAATTTGGCCTCCGCCAATAACAAAAACATCCTCTTCTTTTGGACAAACTTCAAGGGCTTTCTCCAAAGAATCAACTACAATACAACCCTCGAATTGGTAGTCTTTTTGACGAGAAATAATTACGTGAGTTCTATTTGGTAGAGGTTTAGGGAAACTTTCAAAAGTTTTTCTTCCCATAATAATGTAATGACCGGAAGTTAAGGTTTTGAATCTTTTAAAATCATCCGGCAAATGCCAGAGGAGTTGGTTGTCTTTGCCAAGTGCGTTGTTTTCCGCCACAGCGGCTATGAGTGTTATCATTATTTTGCGGGGTTTGTATTTTCCAAGTCGTTTTTGATTTGCTCAATTTTTTTGGTTTGTTTGAGCATCAATTTGTCTATTTGGGCTCTTTCCCAGTTTTTATTCATAAAACTATCGGTGATAAGGACTTTGATGACATGAAAAATGAAAAGGCTGCACCAAACCGCAACTATCCAGATCCACCAATTGGTTTCGTCGTGAAAGCTCAACAAATGATTCGCTGTAAACAAAAACAGACTCCCAATACAAAGCACAATAAAGTGTTGAAACAAACGCTTTTTTTGGTTGATTCTGTTCCTGGCATATTCGTATAATTCGTGCTGGTTATTCTCCATAAGACGAAATTTATGCTTTAAAGGTAAAATTTATTTTTAAAATGATAAAATCTCATTTTGAGATAATGTATTACGAAACCGATTTCTTAACTATAGATGTAAAATTTTAGTGCTTTTAAATTATAAATTTTCTTTTTATTTGGCTATGTTTTTAGCAATATCATAAAAACAATTAGCCATGTAAAAGATATATAAAAATCACTTTACTTTGCTACAGTAATCTATAAATGAAATAGTTATGGCTATCAAAAAACAAGTTATAAAAACAAAACCGGTTGTTAAAGTTACCTTTTCAATCGAGGCAAAAGAAGCTAATGCTGCTGCTGTAGTAGGTGATTTCAATAATTGGAATCCGGCTGAAGGAGAATTATCTAAATTAAAAAACGGAACCTTCAAAGCAACTTTTGATTTACCCAAAGACAATTCTTTCGAATTTAAATATTTAGTGGACGGTTCTTATGTAAACGATCCTGAGGCAGACAGTTATGCTTATAACGAATTTGCCGGTGCAGAAAATAGTGTGTTAGCACTATAGGTTTTAGTTTTGGTTAGAAGAAAAAATCCGTTTCGATTTCGAGACGGATTTTTTATTTTATTTAAACGGCCACTATTCCTTTAATATGCGGATGCGGATCGTAATCTTCTAGCGTAAAGTCTTCAAAAGTAAAGTCGAATAGGTTCTTTACTTTGGGATTTAAAATCATTTTGGGCAAAGGTCTTGGTTCACGTGACAATTGCAATTCCACTTGTTCGAAATGGTTGTTGTAAATGTGAGCATCGCCAAAAGTGTGGATGAATTCTCCAACCTGCAAGTCACAAACCTGAGCAATCATCATGGTAAACAAAGCATAAGAAGCAATGTTAAAAGGAACGCCCAAGAAAATATCTGCACTTCTTTGGTACAATTGACAAGACAATTTGCCCTCGGCAACATAAAACTGAAAGAACGCATGACACGGTGGTAAAGCCGCTTTGCCATTGGCTACATTTTCAGCAAATGATTTAGAAGTATCCGGCAATACTGAAGGATTCCAGGCGGAAACCAGCATGCGTCGGCTGTTAGGGTTATTTTTTAAAGTGTCAATCAATTCTGTGATTTGGTCGATTTCTTCGCTGTTCCAATTGCGCCATTGGTGACCGTAAACTGGACCCAAATCGCCATTTTCATCGGCCCATTCGTCCCAAATTTTCACGCCGTTTTCTTTGAGATAACTAATATTAGTGTCGCCTTTTAAGAACCAAAGCAGTTCATAAACAATTGATTTTAAATGCAATTTTTTGGTTGTTACCATGGGGAAACCTTCGTTTAAATCAAAGCGCATTTGGTAGCCAAAAACACTTTTGGTTCCCGTTCCTGTTCGGTCTCCTTTTTGGCAACCGTTTTCTAAAACGTGTCGCACTAAATCATGGTATTGTTTCATTTTTTTTGGTATTGGGTTTAACTGAGCACTGCCAACTGAACACTAATCTACGATTCTCTTTTTGAAATTTCGTCACGTATCTTTGCCGCTTTCTCGTAATCTTCATCCTGAACCGCTTTTTCTAAAGCTTCGTGCAGTTCCGAAAGACTCATGCTTACATAAATATCACCTGCATTGCCTTCTGTGTCCAATCCGAAAGTTTCTGGTGTAGATAAAACGCCTTCGTCTTCAATGTTTTGATTTTCGAGGTCAGTTGGATTGGTGTTGAGGTAAATCCCGGCTTTGTCTAAGATATTTTTATACGTGAAAATTGGCGCGTTGAATCTCAAGGCTAAAGCAATAGCATCGGAAGTTCGCGCGTCAATTATTTCTTCTATTTTGTCGCGTTCGCAAATGATACTCGAGTAAAAAACACCGTCTACCAATTTGTGAATAATGACTTGTTTTACAACGATATCAAATCTATCGGCGAAACTTTTGAATAAATCGTGGGTTAAAGGTCTGGGCGGTTTGATTTCTTTTTCCAAGGCAATAGCAATGGATTGTGCTTCGAAAGCGCCAATGACAATAGGTAATTTTCTTTCGCCGTCTACTTCATTTAAAATCAGGGCGTACGCTCCGTTTTGCGTTTGGCTATAAGAAATTCCTTTTATGGTTAGTTTTACTAAACTCATTATTTTAGAGTATCAAGTTTTGAGTACTATGTGCCCAAACTTTATGTTTACAATTACAAAAATGGTTTCCCGCTTAGCCCTGACAGGAGTGAAAATCCTTTTGAAAAAAGATTGTAACGGATGGCAGGAATACGGAACGCAAAGTAACAAAAACTTTTCGCTTCTAAAAATGGAAAGCACAAAAAAAGAGTCGTTGCAACATAAAGTTTTCAACGACTCTTGTAATAAATTAATAATGTTTTATGCGTTTTGCGCTTTGAAGGCTGCCAGTTTTTGGGTTAAGCGTGGTAAGATATCAAAGGCATCACCAACAATCCCGTAATCAGCTACTTTGAAGAAAGGTGCTTCGGCATCGGTGTTGATTACTACTTTTATTTTAGAAGAGTTGATACCCGCAATATGCTGAATGGCACCAGAAATTCCTACCGCGATATATAAGTTTGTCGCTACCGGTTTTCCGGTTTGGCCTACGTGTTCACTGTGAGGTCTCCAACCTAAATCGGATACCGGTTTTGAGCAAGCGGTTGCAGCGCCTAAAACTGTTGCCAATTCTTCGAGCATGCCCCAGTTTTCAGGACCTTTTAAACCGCGTCCACCAGAAACTACCGTATCTGCATCGGCAATGGTTACTTTGCCGGATGACTTTTCTACTGTGGCTACTTTTACATTGAAATCAGCTTCATTTAAGCTAGGAGCAAAATCTTCTTCGGCAGCTGAAGCGCTGTTTTCTACTAATCCATAAGAGTTTTTAGCTAAGCTCAATACTTTAACGTCTGTTGAGATTTCAGTAATATTAAACGCTTTATTAGAGAAAGCATTTCTTTTGACTTGAAAAGGCGAAGTGCTCAAAGGCAATCCTACTACATTTGAAGCAAATCCGGCGTCTAAGCCAACGGCAACCAATGGCGCCATGTATAAACTATCGGTGGTAGAAGAAAGCAAAATTACTTTCGAACCTTCTTTTTGAGCGGCGTGTTTCACTACATCAGCATAAGCTTTAGCGTTGAAATTGGCCAATTTTTCATTGGTTACTTTTAATACTTTGTCTACGCCGTATTTGGATAAATCGGAAACATTGCCGGCGTTCACTGTTACAGCAGTTACGGTTGTTCCTAAAGATTCGGCTACTTTTTTCGCATAGGACGCCAATTCAAAAGCTACTTTTTTGAATTTTCCATCTGCCGATTCTGCGTATATTAATAGAGACATGATTTTTAGTTTAAATGTTTAAAATGGTTTAAAGGTTTAAGTGTTTTACTGAACACTCAAAACGGAACACTAAATTACTTTTGCTTCGTTGTGTAAGGCATTAATTAATCCGTCTAAATCGTCTGCTGCGAATAATTTCACTGCTGATTTTGGCGCCGGTTTCTCAAATTTCACTGCTTTTGTGTTTACATTAGCACTAACCGGTTCTAAAACGGTCAAGACTTTTGTTCGGGCAGTCATAATACCTCTCATGTTTGGAATGCGTAAGTCTTTTTCTTCCACTAATCCTTTTTGTCCACCAATAACCAAAGGTAAAGAAGCCGAAATCGTTTCTTTTCCACCGTCAATTTCTCTGGCTGCTTTGGCTGCATTTCCATCTACAGTTAATTCGGTGCAAGAGTTTACAAAGTTGTAATCCAATAGACCGGCTAACATACCCGGAACCATTCCGCCATTATAGTCTAAAGATTCTTTTCCGCAGATTACTATATCATAACCACCGGTTTTTACTACTTCGGCTAATTGTTTGGCAACAAAAAATCCATCAGTAGGATTTGCGTTTACTCGAATCGCTTCATTAGCACCAATGGCCAAAGCTTTTCTTAAAGTAGGTTCTGTATCGGCACCGCCAACATTGACTACAGTCACATTAGCGCCTTGTTGTTCTTGGAACCAAATCGCTCTGGTTAATCCGAATTCGTCATTAGGATTGATTACGAATTGAACGCCATTGGTATCAAATTCAGAATCACCGTTAACAAAATTGATTTTGGAAGTAGTATCAGGCACATGACTGATGCAAACTAATATTTTCATTGTTGTGTATATTAAGTGAATTTTCAGAGTGTAAAAGTATAAAATATATTTCTAATTTTTATATGCATGCATAATATTTTTTCAAATTTCAATCGATTTCGTAAAGGATTAAAATTGGACTTGCTTTGGAGACTTGTTAATAGGCTATTAATTAAGAGCAAGAAATGTTTTTTAATCATTTTTAATTTTTATTTTTGCCTTTCAAAATTATTGACAGTAACATTATTCTATATGAGAACGATACAATTTAGAGAAGCGATTGCCGAAGCGATGAGTGAAGAAATGCGTCGCGACGAATCAGTATATTTAATGGGTGAAGAAGTAGCCGAATACAACGGTGCTTACAAAGCTTCCAAAGGAATGTTAGACGAATTCGGGCCAAAAAGAGTAATTGATACACCAATTGCGGAGCTAGGTTTTGCCGGAATTGCAGTAGGTTCAGCCATGAACGGCTGTCGTCCGATTGTAGAATACATGACTTTTAACTTCTCGTTAGTTGGTATTGACCAAATTATCAACAACGCTGCTAAAATGCGTCAGATGTCGGCCGGACAATTCCCAATGCCGATGGTATTCCGCGGTCCAACGGCTTCAGCCGGACAATTAGGAGCAACACACTCACAAGCTTTTGAAAACTGGTTTGCCAATACTCCGGGATTAAAAGTGGTTGTACCCTCAACAGTTTATGATGCCAAAGGTTTGTTGAAAGCCGCTATTCGCGATAATGATCCGGTAATTTTTATGGAATCTGAGCAAATGTATGGTGACAAAGG
>JBDLVY010000170.1:0-3296 GCA_039804545.1 Bacteroidota bacterium
TTGGTGGTATTACACGCCTAACAAATTCAGGTTTATCGATGACCGATTGGCATTTGGTAACCGATACATTTCCACCATTAACAGAAGCAAAATGGCAAGAAACATTTGAAGCTTACAAGCAGTTTCCTGAATATAAAAAAATCAATATTCATAATGATTTTACTATTTCAGATTATAAATTCATTTATTTCTGGGAATGGTTTCATCGATTTATTGGACGTATAATTGGTTTGGTTTTCATCATTCCGTTTGCTTATTTTTTATTCAAAAAAAGAATAGGCAAAGCAACGCTAAAGAAATGTTTTGTACTTCTTGGAATGGGCGCTTTGCAAGGTTTTTTTGGTTGGTTTATGGTGAAAAGTGGTTTGGTTGACAATCCGGATGTGAGTCATTTTCGTTTGGCTTTACATTTGACTTTTGCCTTCATCACTTTTGCCTACACGCTTTGGGTGGCTTTGGATTTGATTTATCCGGAGAGAAAAGAAGTGATTGTACCATTGAAAAAATTGGCCCGAATCACCTTATTTTTCTTAATTACCCAAATCATTTACGGAGGTTTCGTAGCCGGATTGAATGCCGGACTAATACACAACCATTGGCCACTAATGAGTGACGGACAGTTTTTTCACGACAGTATTGCTTTGGAAAAAGACAGTTGGTTACTCCGTTTAACCGAAGGCAAAAGTGGCGTGCAGTTCGTGCACCGAACTATGGCATACGTTGTAGTTGGTTTGATTTTATACTTGTATTTCAGAAGTAAAAAATATACGCTTTCATCCCAACAAAAGAATGGTTTGAATGCCTTAGTTTTATTGGTTTTTGTCCAATTTACTTTAGGCGTTTTCACTTTGTTGTATGGCGTTCCGCTTTGGTTGGGCTTAACACACCAAGTGGTTGCTTTCTTTTTATTGACGGCGATGACTTATACTTTACATCGCTTGTCAAAATAATATGCATACCAGACTATATTGTCACAGTTACTTTGTTTATAACTTAAATGTCTAAACTTTCTGCCCAAGATAAATTTTTAGATTTATCAGATTACGGAAGATCTTTCGGGAGATTTTTCGCTAACCAATTAAAAGATTCCCGCTTTACGCCTATTCATGTTACCTTACTTTTTGGGCTTTCCGGACTGATTGCAATATATTGCATTTTGGCACACCACTATTTATTGGCCGGATTTTTTATTTTGCTAAAATCAGGAATTGATGCTGCCGATGGCGAATTGGCGCGACTCAAAAATACACCTTCCTATTCCGGAAGATATTTAGACAGTGTGTTTGATATTGTTTTGAACTTTATGTTTTTAATGACGATTTGCTATGTTTCTGAAACGTCGATTTGGTATACCATTTTGGCTTTTGTTGGGCTACAATTGCAAGGCACTTTGTATAATTACTATTACGTGATTTTGAGAAATAAATCGGTTGGTGGCGACAGTACCAGTAAAATTTTTGAATACAAAACACCCAAAGCTTTGCCGGGAGAAACCCAACAATCAGTCGATATCTTGTTTGGTATTTACCAAATTGTTTATGGAACATTTGATAAAATCATTCATGCCTTAGATTCAGAAGCTTATAAAGTTAAGACCTTTCCCAACTGGTTTATGACCTTGCTTTCGCTTTATGGATTGGGTTTCCAATTGTTGATTATAGCCGTGATGTTACCCTTGGGTTGGATAGAATTGATCGTGCCTTTTTTTATAGCTTACACCCTATTAATCTTTGCTTTGATTGGGATTCGAAAGGTTTGTATTAAATAAAAGTGCTTTTTAATATCTTTTTGAAGTTGCTCAAAACAAGGCAAGTCTTTAATCCGTGGTGTGCACACCAAGTCGCCCAAAAATTAGTCATGTACACGCACTCGTTTTGTATGATGATTGCTTTTTTTAACTCTTCAAACTTTTCATAAACCTCGACTTCCTTCGCCTATAAAGTTTTGGCTAAGGTCAATATCAAAAAAAATGGATACTGTTTTAAATAGCTTCATAAAAAAATTAAGTGTAAAGAATTCAATAATAGTTAACAAAACTTTACAAAAACAATAAGTAGGGCTAGAAAACAACTTTTCTTAAAAAAAGGCAATAACAATTTAAATCTTACGTTTACTTTAAAACTTATAAACTTGAAGTCGATATGGTTAAGTCATTTTTGATATTGCTCTTTTTTCAAACTTTCCTTCTATTTTCCCAAAACCAAAGTCAATACCCTGATGTAATAATTGATTCGTACAACAGTAAAACCAAAACTAAGAATGTTTTTTATGGCGGTTCAAAAGTTCCATCAAGAAAAATCGAAGTCTCTATAGATTCTCTTTTCTATAAAAATAATTGCTTTATTAGTTTACCCGAAGGAAGTTATTTGATTTTAGGGTTTACCAATAACTATATCATAGATGCTCCGAAACAAAATGATATTTTTATTGAAGAAGTTGGCGGTGCCGGAGAATTTGCTGATGTGTTTGTAAGTAATGACAATCTGGAATACACTCTTTTAGGAGTAGCGGGTAATGGTAGTATGAATGAATTTGATTTGGCAAAAATCGCTTATAAAAAACAAGTCAAATACATTAAAATTTTTGGGAAAGATAGTAAAGGCGCCTCACCGGGTTTTGACTTAGGCGGTGTTTATGGATTGCCCGGAGCCAATAAATATGAAGAAGTTATCGTGATGGAAAATGTATTGTTCCAAACCAATAAATCCGTTTTACTGGAAGAATCTTTTGCACCATTGAATAAATTAGTCCAACAATTGCAGGATAATAAGTTAATAAAAATTGAAATCAGAGGTCATACCGATAACATAGGCGATGAAGTCAAAAATCAGTTACTTTCAGAACAGCGTGCCAAAGCAGTCTTAAACTACTTAGTTTCAAAAGGGATTGACAACAATCGATTTTCTTATAAAGGACTTGGAAGTTTACAACCCATTACAACTAACGATACCGTAGAAGGGCGAAACAAAAATAGGAGAGTTGAATTCTTGAAAACAGAATAAACCAATCGCTTACCCCAACCATTCTTTAAAATCATTCACTCTTTCACGCGCCACAATAACCTCATCGTCTTTGTAAGTTGGTAAAATAACTTTCAGCCTTGAATTGCTGTGGAGTTGAATTTCTTTTATCGCTTTCATCGGAATGATGAATTTGCGAGACACACGGTAGAAATCTTTTGGGTCGAGTTCGGCTTCTAGTTGTTCCAAAGTGTTGTCGAGTAAGTAATCACGATTGTCTGAAGTATGCAAATAAGTGCCTTTGTTTTCGCTATAAAAACATTCGACTTCCTCTAT
>JBDLVY010000171.1:0-6017 GCA_039804545.1 Bacteroidota bacterium
ACCACCAATATGTATTTTACGGTCAATATCGAACAAACTGAAATCGATACTTTAAGTGATGCATCAGCCTGTGTAAGCTATACATTACCTTCATTGATAAATGGTGAATATTTTACACAACCAGTTGGTAACGGTAGTCAGTTACAAGCTGGAGATATCATTACAACAACTCAAACCATTTATATTTTTAAAAGAATTAACAGTAGTTGCTTCAATCAAACAAGTTTTATTGTAACCTTTAACCCATTGCCAGCAATCAGCTCGAGATCAGACATTGATATTTGCGATCAATATGTTTTGACTCCTTTACAAGTAGGTAACTATTATACCGGGCAAAACGGTACCGGGACTATGTTGCCTGCTGGCACTGTGATAACAACTTCGCAAAGAATTTATATCTATGCTTCTTCTAATACTACACCGGCATGTACCGCCCAAAATAGTTTTCAAATAAATATATTTTCTACTACTGCAGATACAATGGCAGATGTAACGGCATGTGACCAATTTACTTTGCCAACATTAAGTACTAACAATAAATACTTCACCCAATCAGGTGGTCCAAACGGAACAGGAACAGAAATTTTACAGGGAACAGTAATTACCACAAGCCAGACTATCTACATATATAAAGAATCTTTAATACGTACTTCTTTTTCATGTATGGATGAAACTTCATTCACAGTTACTATTAATAATACTCCGGTTATTCCAAATATAGCTAATGTTAATTCTTGTAACTCGTATACGTTACAACCGTTGACTGTAGGAAATTATTATACCGGACCAGCAGGAACTGGAACTTTATTAAATGCTGGTAATGTTATCACTGATACACAAACACTTTTTGTTTTTGCCAGCACAAACACAACTCCTAACTGTTCTAGTGAAATTAGTTTTAACATCACTATTTTCAATGTAGATAATTTACCAAATGTTACTACCTGTGAAAACTATACTTTACCTAGTTTAAATATTGGACAATACTATACAGGACCAAATGGAACAGGATTACAACTAAGTGCCGGAGCAACAATATCAACTTCTCAAACGGTTTATATATACGCTGTAGCTCCATTTTTACCAAGATGTTCTGATGAAAGTTCATTTACAGTAACCATTATAGATACGCCAATTGCCAATGCTGCTCCAGTAAGTGAAAGAAGCATTTGTGATGAGGACGGCACGAATGATGGTGTAACTTCTTTCAACCTAACCAGCTTGTCAACCAGTATTTTGGGAACACAAACGGGTAGTGAATTTACAATAGCCTATTATACTTCAATGGCAGATGCCGCAAATCAATCAAATGCTATTACTTCAACTACACTTAATACTGTTTATGTTAGAGTTAGCAATACTTTAACTTCAAGCTGTTTTGACATAAAACCAATAACTATAATAGTCAACACGCTACCCGAGCCAACCCCAACAGACGGTATCATTTGTTTTGACAGTGAAACGCAAACACTTTTGAATCCTTATGTAATTTACAGTAACTTGAGTGCATCTACCCATAGTTTTATTTGGACCAATGAGGAAGGAGCCACTGTAGGTACCGGAAATAATTACACTGCTGTTTTGCCTGGAATTTATACTTTAATCGCTACAAGAACAGCCAGCGGATGTAGTTCTCAACCAGTAAGTGTAACTGTAAGTCCTTCTGAACCTGCTTTAGTAACCTATGAAGTAGAAGAAGATTTCTCAGATTCACAATCAATAATAGTTACTGCTACAGGTCAGGGTAATAATTTTGAGTACCAATTAGATAATGGTTCATTCCAAGACAGCCCAATCTTTTCAAATGTTATGTCAGGCGTACACCTAATTACCGTTAGAGATAAAAACGGTTGTGGTTCAACAACCATTCAAGCAGTAGTTATCAATTACCCAAAATATTTCACCCCTAACGGTGACGGATATCATGATACTTGGAACATCACTAATCTATCTAATCAACCTAGTGCTATAATTACAATTTTTGACCGATACGGAAAAGTACTTACTCAAGTTAAGCCAAACGGCAATGGTTGGGACGGCACTTATAATGGAAATCTGATGCCATCCGATGATTATTGGTTTAGTGTTAACTATACCGATGAAAATCAGGTAAGTCAGGAATTTAGAGCCCATTTCGCCTTGAAACGTTAAACCTAAAAACTATATATCCTTGAAAAACTCTCAAAATATTTTGAGAGTTTTTTTTGATTTTTTTTGTAACAAAAAAAGGTTTTATAGGTCTACTTGGTGAACTAAATAAATAATGGTTGAAGATTATGAAAGTCTAAATTTCATATTAATCGCAAAATTAAAAAAAAACAAAATGAAATTTAAATTATTATTCCTCTTACTTGTCACCAACTTTTCAATTCTAACAGCTCAAAATCAAACAGATGCAGGTGTTATATCCGGAAAAGTGATTGACAAAAACAGTAAGCAACCGATTCCTTATGTCAATGTTTCTGTGTTAGAAAACGCTAAAATCATTACCGGAGGAATTACCCAAGAAAATGGGAATTTCACCATTAAAAACTTAGGCTTAAAAAAATATACTGTAGAAGTACAATTTATTGGTTACAAAAAAATAACACAAGAAGTTACCTTAACTGAAAACAGCAAAAGCATCAATCTGGGAACACTCTCCATAGAAGAAGTAGCGGTGCAATTGGAAGGTGTTGAAATCGTAAAAGAACGTTCCACTATAGAACAAAAAATCGACCGAAAAGTAGTCAATGTTGGAAAAGATTTAATTGCTTCAGGAAATACCGCTTCCGAAATCATGAACAACATACCTACCGTTAGCGTTGACCCACAAACCAAAGAATTGAGTTTAAGAGGCAACTCGAATGTTAGGGTATTAATTGACGGAAAACCATCTAATATTGATGCGGCGCAATTACTCCAACAAATACCATCCTCATCCATCAAACAAATTGAATTGATTACCAATCCATCAGCCAAATACAATCCGGAAGGTATGAGTGGAATTATCAATATCATTTTACATAAAAACTCGCAAGACGGTTTCAACGGAAGCATTAATTCGGGCGTAACTTTTGGAATTACTCCTAAAGTAAATTCAGCTTTGAACTTGAATTATAAAGTTGGGAAAGTAAATTTTTACACCAATTACGGTTTAAACCATGGTCAAAATGCCAATAATGGTTATATTAATAGTTACAGACCTCTATTGGAAAACAATCAAGAATTTGGTGGTTCCAATATGAATACTTCTCACTTGGTTAAATTGGGTATGGATTATTATATCAATGAAAAAAATACCATTTCCTTTTACACGAATCAAAACATTGTAAATGGCGGTGGTGATGGTTATACATTTGCGGAATATCAAAATGCTTTGTTGAGAGATTCTAAACAAACCTCTGACGCTGAAACAGAAAATTATACCCAAACTTATGATTTAGCCTATAAGCACGATTTTACTAAGAAAGGAGAAACTATAGATTTTCAAGCGAATTTTTCCACTACTGATAATCCGGAAAATACTGATTATGAGTTTACACAATCCAACCCAACCTCTACCCGATTCACCAACCAAGACATCAATCGCGATACCGATTATTTGCAAATTAACATCGATTATGTCAATCCGTTGTCAGATTCGGTGAAATTGGAAATTGGCGCTGAAACAAGACTTCAAAAAATGGTTAATTATTTTGATGAAACCGTAAGCGAACCTTCTGAATCGTACAATAGACAAGGAGATTCTTATTTTGACTTTACCAGAAACATCCATTCTTTTTACACTAATTTGGGAAAACAATGGAAAAAATGGAGTGTTCAAGCCGGAGTTCGTTTAGAGCAATATGAAATTGATGGTGATTTTGCCAATGTGGTTACATCATCTATACCCACAGAAAACATCAATGACCGCAGTACTATTAAAGACGATATTTTTTCGGTTTATCCTTCCTTATTTTTTAATTACAAAGCCAGTGATAAAGACGTGTTCAATTTTAACTTTTCCCGACGTGTTGACCGTCCAAGTATAGGCCAAATCAGTCCGATTAGAGAGTGGACAACACCATTGATTGAATCAAGAGGAAATCCTTCATTGGCACCACAATTCACCAATTCATTTGAAGTTAATTATACTCGTACTACAAAAATAGGTACTATCACTAGCGGAGTTTTCTACAGACAAATCAATGATGAAATTGGCAGAATCATATACAAAAACCCAGACAACAACAATCAGGATATTATTTCTTATGACAATTTTGATGATAATAGTGCTATTGGAACTGAAGTTTCTGCCAATTTAAAACTGGCAACTTGGTGGTCGGTAAATGCCAGTACAGATGCTTACTTTAAAACCGTTAGAGGAACTGTTCAAAATGCCAACACACAACTACAAGAAAGAGCTGAAGCTGATGTTGTTACTTTTAACATTCGCATGAATCACAATTTTGTAGCCAACAAAAAGCTACGCTTCAATTTATTTGGCATGTACCGCGGCAGAGACTTAGGATTACAGTTTGAAAGAGAACCTATGTACCGAATGGATATCGGTTCAACTTACAATGTATTGAAAGGAAAAGGCAGTATTACGGCTCGTGTAAATGACGTATTTGAAACCATGAATTTTGCCTTTGACGGAAATATTCCATATCGTCAAACAGGAGCATTCTATTGGGAAAGCCAAACATTCTACATAGGATTTAATTATATGTTTGGTGGCGGAAAAAATAGTGCTATGCAACGCAAACAAAGAGATCAAAACGAAACACAAGGCAGTGGTGGCCTTTTATAAATACCACATAATTATTTGAATAGTTGTTAATGAAAAAGCCAAACGTAATGTTTGGCTTTTTTTATTGAAAAGAAAAATTAACTTTTACCATTTAATGATAGCACTTGCCCAAGTAAAACCACTTCCGAATGCTGCTAAAACAAGCGTGTCGCCTGCTTTGATTTTGCCTTGTTCCCAAGCTTCGGTCAAAGCTATCGGAATAGAAGCTGCGGTAGTGTTTCCGTATTTTTGAATGTTATTGAACACTTGGTCATCGGTCAATTTAAATCTTTGTTGAATGAACTGTGAGATTCTCAAATTCGCCTGATGCGGAATCAACAAATCTATATCAGAAACCATTAAATTATTGGCTTCTAATCCTTCGTTTATGACTTCGCTAAAACGAACGACCGCATTTTTGAACACAAATTGTCCGTTCATGTAAGGAAAATAACTTTCGTCATCCGGATTGTTATCAGCAAGGATATCAGTCACCCATCTTCCACCCATACCCGGTGCTAAAACCGCCAATTCTTTGGCATGTTCTCCTTCTGAATGCAAATGTGTCGAGAGGATTCCTTTGGTCAAATCTTCTTCTCGGCTTATCATTGCTGCTCCGGCACCATCCCCAAAAATCACCGAAACACCTCTGCCTCTATCAGTCATGTCTAATCCTAAAGATTGTACTTCGGATGCGACTACTAAAATGTTTTTATACATGCCGGTCTTGATGTATTGGTCGGCAACAGATAAGGCATAAATAAAGCCCGAACATTGGTTACGGATATCCAAAGCACCTATAGTTTTTAATCCTAATTCTTTTTGCAATGCAACGCCTGGTCCTGGAAAATAGAAATCGGGAGAAATTGTTGCAAAGACGATAAAATCTATATCATCATTACTTACACCCGAACGTTCTATAGCAATTTTGGCCGCTTTTACACCCATAGAAGTTGTGGTGTCTTCTCCTCTTTTGATGTGTCTTCTTTCTTTTATTCCGGTTCTTTCCTGAATCCATTCATCATTGGTGTCCATTATTTTGGCCAAATCATCATTGGTCACAATATTATCCGGAACATAAAAACCTAAGCCTGAAATTTTAGAGTGGTACATATTCTTTGCTTATTTAGTAAAATGAGAGTAGCAAATTTAATAATCTTATATTTCTAAAAGCGATTTTTAGGTTCTATTTTGTAAATTGATAAAAATCGGTTTTTACTTTTGACATTTTTTAAGAACCAAATTTGTCACAAAAAGAATTGAA
>JBDLVY010000172.1:0-16218 GCA_039804545.1 Bacteroidota bacterium
GTGCTCTTTCCAGTCGAGTGAACGGATATTGTCTTCGGTATATTGATTTTGTTCTGACATTATAAAAACTAACGATTTTCTGCTAATATAGTGGAAATCGAATGGAAATAAAAGAACAAAAATCAGAAGTTATCAATAATGATATTGACAAAAAATGACGGTAGAATAAAGGGTAAAGACCGTAGATTTTGGAAACAAAAAAGCTGCTAAATTTCTTCAGCAGCTTGTCTATTTTCTATATTGTATTCTTTTTATACTTACACGTTAAAACGGAAATGCATCACATCGCCATCTTTAACAATATACTCTTTACCTTCTACTCTCAGTTTTCCGGCTTCTTTTACTTTGGCTTCCGAACCATAATGAGCAAAATCTTCATATGCAATTACTTCAGCACGGATAAATCCTTTTTCAAAGTCGGTGTGGATTACACCGGCTGCTTTAGGTGCAGTATCGCCAATGTTGATTGTCCATGCGCGAACTTCTTTAACACCTGCGGTAAAATAAGTTTGTTGTTTCAATAATTTATAAGCGGCGCGAATCAAAACAGAGCTTCCCGGTTCGGTCAAGCCTAAATCTTCTAAGAACATTTGACGCTCTTCGTAAGTTTCTAATTCGGTGATATCGGCTTCCGTTCCTACGGCCAAAACGATTACTTCAGCGTTTTCATCTTTTACCAATTCGCGTACTTGATCTACATAAGCATTTCCGGTAGCAGCAGATTCTTCATCTACGTTACAAACATACAAAACCGGTTTGGTTGTAATCAATTGGAAATCTTCCATTAATACTTCTTCGTCGGCATTTTGAGGAAGAACAGTTCTGGCTGATTTGGCTTGCAATAAAGCTTCTCTGATTCTGTCTAAGAATGCTTTTTCCACTTGGGCTTCTTTGTTACCGGTTTTGGCAGCGCGGTTAACTTTTTCCAAACGCTTTTCTACAGTTTCCAAGTCTTTTAACTGCAATTCGATATCAATAGTTTCTTTGTCACGGATTGGATTTACATTCCCGTCAACGTGAACGATATTGTCATTATCAAAACAACGCAACACGTGAATAATTGCATTACATTCTCTGATATTGGCTAAGAATTGATTTCCTAAACCTTCCCCTTTACTAGCTCCTTTTACCAATCCGGCGATATCAACGATGTCAACAGTAGCCATCTGAACGCGCTCCGGTTTTACCAACTCTTCTAGTTTATTGATTCTAGGATCAGGAACGTTTACCACTCCGATATTAGGTTCGATAGTACAAAACGGAAAGTTGGCACTTTGTGCTTTCGCATTTGATAAACAATTAAATAAAGTTGATTTTCCAACATTTGGCAATCCTACAATTCCTGCTTTCATTATAATGACAATTGATTTTTAAAAGTGTGCAAATATAGCGGAATAAAACCAAGTAACAAAGTAGATGAAAAAGGCAATTAATTTGTTCGATCAACCAACTGTTCAATTATGAATTGTTCCTCTTTGGTAGCGGTTAATCCAGAGGTATTCCAATAGTCAGTAAGTATGGTGTTTTTCTTATTGTACAACGTTTTATCCTTAAAGACTTCACTTTCTTTGTAAGTGTAGTTTTGATTGCTGAAATTGGTAGTTATAAAGTAATTTCGGACTTCAATATCGGTGGTTTTATTTTTGTCAATACGCTCAAAACCAATTTCTTCTTTAGAACCTATCAAATAATAATTCTCGCCATCCAAACGGTAGATGGATTTAAAAACCGATTTATAAATATTTTTAGAACCAACTGCTTTTTTTTCTTTGATATTGGCAATGGTTGTTGGTGACACCATAGTGTTTACTTCAATAATAATTTTCTTTTTCCAATCGTAAATGATTTTATAATCGTCCATTAAATCATTATTTTCCAAAGGAGTAATCAACATTACATTATAATCTTGATTAGCAGTATAAGACTTGATTAAGAAATCATATTCCTTTCTTGAACTTTTGGCGGTAATCGGTTCTAAATATTTAAAATTGTAATAATTCTGCATAATATCATTGAGGTTATATCCCAAAGCATCAGCGTTTATTTGGTCATTCACCAAACCAAATGACCGGTTTTGTTCTACCAGTATATCAGTTTTGTAGTTTTTATCTTTTCCAAATAATTGAAAGTTCAACAACCCGTCATTATAATAGGTGTAATTTCCATCCATTTTAAAAAACTCACGGGTATACACTTTTAATCGGGCCGGAATGGTCAACTTTTTAACCGAATTATCAATCAAATTATTTAAAATTTTCTGAGGATGTTGTTTCGTAACAATAATCTCATCTAAGTCATTGATGTTTTTTTTCAGGTATATCGTATTATCAGTTTTGAGCAAAGCCGAAGAACGAACCGTAACTTTTTCATAGGAGGAATGTACCACTTGAATATTAGAAGAACCCGAAAGCATAAAGGTAACTTTTCCCTCGGCATTACTTAAGAGAGATTGTTTAGTTTTTAAGACATATACGGTGACATCTTCAATAGGAAGATTAGTTTCGGAATCCTTCAAAATCAAAAAAACTTCAAGGTTTTGAGCTTGAATTGAAAGGGTAAACACCAATAAGAAAAGTAGGTAAAATTGTTTCATTCTCAGTTTGGGTTTACACAAATTTAATAAAATTTTAAAATTATCAATAACAATTTCCAAATGTTAGTTAAATTGTTGAAATGCTTTTTACAGTAATGTTAAATTGGTATTAAAAAAATATTAAATTGCAATTCATTAACTATAACCAACCAACACATGAAAAAAATTACGATTTTGTTATTTTCATTGCAGTTCGGATACATTGCCGCGCAAGACAATCCGAAGGCGATTCAACAGGACTCAATGAAGACCAACCAACTACAAGAAATTAAAATTGTAGGTTCGAGAAACTCTAAGCGAACTGTAGTAAATTCAGCTGTTCCCATTGACATTATTGATGTAAAAAGTGTTACTACCCAAAGTGGTAAAATTGAAATTAATGAACTTTTACAATATGCTGCGCCCTCGTTTAACGCAAACAAACAATCGGGCTCAGATGGTGCTGACCACGTTGACCCAGCTACCTTAAGAGGTATGGGACCTGATCAAACTTTGGTTTTAATAAACGGTAAAAGAAGACACCAATCTTCATTGATAAACCTTTTCGGTACACGCGGTCGTGGGAATACAGGAACTGATTTGAATGCGATTCCGGCTGCTGCCATAAAGCGAATAGAAATACTTCGTGACGGTGCGGCTGCACAATATGGTTCAGACGCTATTGCAGGTGTTATCAATATTGTTTTGAATGACAATGTTGATGAGCTAACTGGAGCCATTACATATGGCATGTATAGCACCAATGCCGACGGTGATTTTCCGGCAGGAACAGCCAATACCAGAGACAATTTCCTAGACACCAATGCCGATGGAAATCAAACCGCTAAAGGGAAGAGTTTCGACGGAAATTCGGTTAAGTTGACTACAAATTACGGAACTAAAATTGGAGACAATGGCGGTTTTGCTAACTTCACAGCCGAGTATTTGAATAAAGAAAAAACTTTACGTCCGGGATTTGATTTTAGAAGAGGTTTTGGAGAAGCTTCAATTGAAAGTTTTAATTTCTTTGTAAATGCGGCTATTCCGGTTTCTGACAAAACAAAATTCTATGCTTTTGGAGGAAGAAATTATAGAGATACGGATGCTTATGCATTTACCCGAAACAATCCATCACCAAGAATTGTAACCGATATTTATCCTAATGGATTTACCCCTAGAATCACATCTTTAATTATTGACAATTCGATTTCTGCCGGATTCAGAACACAAACTGCAAGCGGATGGAATTTAGACATCAGTAATACTTATGGTAAAAACTTATTCCACTATTATATTAAAGGTACGTTGAATGCATCGCTTGAAGAAGCATCTCCAACAGAATTTGATGCGGGTGGTCACACTTTGAGTCAAAATACAATCAATTTGGATTTGTCTAAAAATTATGATGGCATTCTTAACGGATTCAACTTGGCTTTTGGGGGAGAATACAGAACAGAACAATTCACCATTTTTGCCGGAGAAGAAGGTTCTTATGCTACTTATGATGTAAACGGACAACCCATTACTGACCCTATCAATCAAACGATTCCTAATGACCCTAATACCGGTGATCCGAGACCAGGTGGTTCTCAAGGATTCCCAGGTTACAGTCCGGATAATGAAGTAAACAGAAGTCGTTCAAATGTATCACTTTATGCAGATGGTGAATTGGATGTCAACAATAATTTTATGGTTTCTTCTGCGTTGCGTTTTGAAAACTACAGTGACTTTGGAAGTACCTTAAACGGAAAATTGGCTGCACGATTAAAAACCGGAGGTAACATTAACCTTAGAGGTTCAATTAGTTCAGGATTTAGAGCGCCATCTTTGGCACAGATTTATTACAATCTTCGTTTTACCAACTTCTCTTCTAGTGGTGCTTCAGAAATTTTATTATCACCTAATAACAGTCCGGTAACCCAAGCCTTCGGTATTGGTAAATTAAATGAAGAAAAAGCCATCAACGGTTCACTTGGCTTCACCGCTTCTTATGGAGATTTCACTGCCACAATCGATGGTTATATGGTAAATGTTACCGATAGAATCGTATTGACAGGATACTTTGATGCTTCGGCTTTAAATATAGGAGTTGACGAAGCGCAATTTTTCGTGAATGGTGTGGATACCAAAACTACGGGATTGGATGTTGTTATTTCTTGGAAAAAGAAATTTGGGGACAATTCCTTTGGTGCTACTTTATTGGGTAACATCAACAATATGAAAGTCGACAAAGTAAATAATGGTACTTTAGATGAGCAGACTTTCTTTGGAGAAAGAGAAAAAGCTTTCCTTTTGGCTTCAGCCCCAGAAAACAAATTCAGCTTGAACTTAAATTATGCTCGCAAATGGTTTGATGCCGGATTGGCTTTCACTCGTTTTAGCGAAGTAAAATTGTTGGATTACCAAATGTACGAAGACGTAGCTGATTATGGTTCATTTGCCAACCAAATCAAAGCGGCTACTGATACTTACGGAGCCAAAATTGTAACCGATTTGACTTTAGGATTTAAGCTTTCTAAAAACTCCAAACTTAGTATCGGAAGTAATAACTTATTCAATATTTATCCTGACCAACAAGATGACTGGGTTGAAGCAGGTGGTTATTGGGATGCCGTTCAAATGGGCTTCGGTGGTGCTTACTACTATGCACGTATGAATTTTAAATTCTAAACCAATTAATATATAACCAAAAAATCCTGAGTGAAAGCTCAGGATTTTTTTTATTCATTATGCAAAAACGATTGTCTGTTGAGAAGTGTTTCTTCACTCTCTACATGATTGTCATCGGGAATACAACAATCCACC
Organism: Bacteroidota bacterium; assembly: GCA_039804545.1. Classification (GTDB taxonomy): domain Bacteria; phylum Bacteroidota; class Bacteroidia; order Flavobacteriales; family Flavobacteriaceae; genus Flavobacterium. The sequence continues at coordinate 5,378 of JBDLVY010000172.1, forward strand.
GGACAAACCGCCGCACATTGTGGCTCTTCATGAAAACCTTTACATTCCGTACATTTTCCGGGTACTATATAATAGATATCATCTGATATTGGGGTTTGTGCCGCATCAGCATCAACTTCACTTCCGTCTGGTAAAATTACTTTTCCCTTTAACTTCGTTCCGTCTTTGTAACGCCAATCGTCAGCACCTTCGTAAATAGCAGTATTTGGACATTCCGGTTCGCATGCACCACAGTTGATACATTCGTCTGTTATTATGATTGCCATAGCTAATTTTTAATTAATTTTGCGCAAAATTACAATCAAAACCATTCATAAACAAGCTACTGATGTTACAAATCGAGAAAAAAAAATGTTTTACTGAATTAGGTAAGTTTTTAAGCCAATTCTCTTTCGAGCAAAACAGTAAAAATGAGGCGGTTCTCCACAACGATTTAACTTCTCTCAATTCGGCTTCACCTATTGGGTTCTATGATAGTTTTGTCGATTTGATTCACTTGTCGCAATCGCACAATGGTTGGTTTACGCCAGAGCAAGTTTATCATTCCCTTCAATCTTGGGCAAAAGCTTTGCAAGAAGACAATATAAACCAATGGTTGTCGAATTACGATTTCTCAAAAGTGCAACCTAAAACTATCGGTTTAATTCTAGCCGGAAATATTCCGTTGGTTGGTTTTCACGATTTTCTTTCGGTGTTGATTTCCGGACATAAAGTCTTGGTAAAGACATCGTCTAATGACCAACATTTAATCAAGTTTTTGGCCAACTATTTAATCGCTGTTAATCCTGAAATGGAAAACTATATTACCTTCACGGATGGTAAATTGGAAAATTTTGATGCAGTAATCGCTACCGGAAGTAACAATACTGCCAGGTATTTCGAATATTATTTCAAGGACAAACCGAGTATCATTCGAAAAAACAGAAATTCTGTAGCAGTTTTAACCGGAGAGGAAACGCAGGAAGACTTGGTGAATCTTGGTGAAGATATTTTTAGGTATTTTGGTTTGGGTTGCCGAAATGTATCCAAATTATTTGTGCCAAAGGGTTACGATTTTCAACCCTTCTTTCAGGCAATTTATGACTATAAAGACGTCATTTTTTACGAAAAATATTCTAACAATTACGATTATAACAAAGCGGTTTTTTTAATGAGTAATTTCAAATTGCTCGATAATGAGTTCTTGACTTTAAAAGAAGACAGCAGTTACGCCTCGCCTATTTCTTCCGTGTTTTATGAATACTATGAAAATATTGAAGACCTCAAAAGGCAATTGGAAACCGATGCCGAGCAAATTCAGTGTATCGTTGCCAAGAACGGAATTGACAATAGTATACCTTTTGGGAAAACACAACAGCCTGAACTTTGGGATTATGCCGATAATGTGGATACTTTAGAATTTCTGTTGAAAGTCTGATAAAAGATTGTTTATAAATGTTATAAACTAAAACGTTTTCGTTAATAAGATGGGATTATTATCGCAGAATTCTAAAGGCATAATTTATCTCTATTTCCGAAATTTGCACTTTAATTTTTTGGAAATCCATCATGAAAAAACACAATTACAGCGCCGGACCATGTATCCTTCCTCAGGAAGTTTTTGAAAAATCTGCTCAAGCGGTTTTAAATTTCAACAACTCAGGTTTATCCTTATTAGAAATGTCTCACCGAAGTAAGGATTTCGTAGCCGTAATGGACGAAGTAAGGGCTTTAGTTTTAGAGCTTTTAGGGCTAGAAGGCAAAGGTTACCAAGCTTTGTTTTTGCAAGGTGGTGCGAGTTTAGAGTTTCTAATGGTGCCGCAAAACTTAATGAAAGTTGATGGCAAAGCCGCTTATTTAGATACCGGAACTTGGGCCAATAATGCCATTAAAGAAGCCAAATTATTTGGTGAGACTGTTGTGGTAGCTTCCACGGCAGCACAAAATTACAATCATATTCCGACAGATTATACGATTCCTGCCGATGCGAATTATTTCCACTGCACAAGTAACAATACTATTTTTGGAACGCAAATGAAATCATTTCCAAAAACTGATGTTCCGGTGGTTTGTGATATGAGTTCGGATATCTTTTCCCGTACGTTAGATTTCTCTCAATTCGACTTAATTTATGCTGGAGCTCAAAAAAATATGGGTGCAGCCGGAACAACTTTGGTTGTGGTAAAAGAAGAAATCCTAGGAAAATCAGGCAGAACGATTCCGAGTATATTGGATTATGAAAAACATATTAAGGCCGAGAGCATGTACAATACGCCGGCTGTTTTTGCGGTATACACTTGTTTGTTGACTTTACAATGGTTAAAAAACCAAGGTGGAATAGCAGCGATTGAAAAAATCAACGAAGCCAAAGCCAATTTGCTTTACAATGAAATCGACAGAAATCCGTTATTCATTGGCACCGCGAATCCGGCAGACCGAAGTTTTATGAATGCCACGTTCCTATTGGTCAATCCGGAGCATCAAGAAACGTTTGACAAAATGTGGAAAGCAGCGGGAATCTCCGGTTTACCAGGTCATCGATCTGTTGGCGGTTACCGAGCTTCGATGTACAATGCTTTGCCTTTGGAAAGCGTACAAGTTTTAGTCGATGTGATGAAGGAATTGGAAGTCGTATACAGTAATCAGTCGCAGTTAGCAGAAAAATAGCCCCGATTGAAGCAAGTATCCTTTTTTTAAACTGATCATCTCTATGGTACTCGATGTGACAAAAAAGATACTGCGTAAAGCGGGAAATAGCTCCTAAAAAAAATACAATATATAACACACAACAAATAAGAATGAAAGTATTAGCCAACGACGGAATTTCAAAAAGCGGAATTCTAGCTTTAGAAAAAGGTGGTTTTGAAGTAATCACCACCAAAGTAGCGCAAGAGCAAGTTGCCAATTATGTGAATGCCCATAACATTTCAGTGGTTTTGGTGCGCAGTGCTACGAAAGTGCGAAAAGAGATTATTGATGCTTGTCCGGGATTAAAAATCATTGGTCGCGGTGGCGTTGGCATGGACAATATTGATGTGGATTACGCTCGAAGCAAAGGCATTCATGTGATCAATACGCCGGCTTCATCTTCGGAGAGTGTGGCAGAATTAGTCTTTGCTCACTTGTTTACCGGTGTCAGATTTTTGCATGATGCTAACAGAAATATGCCTTTAGAAGGCGATACCAACTTTGACGGTTTGAAAAAAGCGTATGCAAACGGTATTGAATTAAGAGGTAAAACTTTGGGGATTATTGGTTTTGGTCGCATTGGTCAGGCGGTTGCCAAAATGGCTTTAGGTCTTGGTATGAAAGTGATTGCTGCCGATAAATTTGTGAATAAAGCCGTAGTAAAAGTCGATTTCTACAATGGTCAGTTTATCAATGTAGAATTTGAAACCGAACCTTTGGAAGACGTTATCAAACAGGCTGATTTTATTACGCTTCACGTTCCGGCACAAGAAGGATATGTGATTGGCAAAGCCGAATTTGAAATGATGAAAGATGGCGTTGGTATCGTTAACTGTGCGCGTGGTGGTGTGATTGATGAAGTGGCTTTAGTAGAAGCTTTGGATAACGACAAAGTATTGTTTGCCGGTTTAGATGTTTTTGAAAATGAGCCGACACCAGAAATTCAAATCTTGATGCATACTAAAATATCGTTGACGCCACATATCGGTGCCGCGACTTTAGAAGCACAAGATAGAATTGGGACCGAATTGGCGGAGCAAATTATTAGCTTACTAAAAACGGAGAACGCATAAAAAATTTATAATTATAGTGATTAGCCATACTGCAAAGTGTGGCTTTTTTTTTAACATATTGACCGTAAAATGTTTCAGCCGAATTGCTTAATTTTATTAAAATTTTAAGTCATGAAAACTTTAGCTTCACTTTTTATATTACTGCTTTTGCTCTTAGGGTGTGACAGTTCAAAAACAATTGCGGCTAAGGAGACTTCGGCAAAAGTTTCAGACACAATAAAAATTGCCAATGAGCAATTGGAATATGAAATCATCATCATTGATGCCGGATTTAATTCATGGATTATGGGAAAAGCCAAACCCAGAGGCTTTTATTCTGAAACCTATTTAGAAAGTAAAAACCAACAATATGTTGCCGAATGGAACATTAGGGCTTCTCAACCACAACGCTTTAACACCGATTTATATGCCATGCGAATAGATTACGATCCATCTATTCGGTATGGGTATGAGGTAAATTATTTGTTGTACAATTATTTTATTTATTTCCAAATCAACTATAATCAACGTTTGGGTGGCTTTGTTCCGTTCCCATAAACTGTTATATTTGTAGAAAAATAGTTATGTCAAGCTTTAAAGAACGTTGGAATATCAAATCAAATTGGCAAGTTTTTGTCATTATAGTGGTATTTGCTGTTACAGGTTCTACTTCTGCTTATCTTTCCAAGCCGGTTTTAGAATTGTTTGGTATTGTAAAAGGCAACGTTTCCCATTGGATTTATTACCCGTTATACCTCATTCTTATCTTCCCTATTTATCAGATTTTGTTGGTTAGTTTCGGATTTATTTTCGGGCAGTTCACATTCTTTTGGGCGTTTGAAAAGAAAATGCTTAAAAGTATGGGATTGGGTTTTTTGGTACCCAATAAAAAAAGCCCCAAGTGAATTAACACTCGGGACTTTTACCAAAAAATACTCAATTTAAAGTAAATAAAAATCCTACTTTTCTTTATTCAAAAGATTAAAGAAATCATTTCTGTTTTCTTTTTCTTTAAAAATCCCGCCATATTGAATGGTCGAAGTATAGCTACTTTCGTCTTGGATTCCGCGACTTGATACACACAAGTGTTTGGCTTCCATAACTACAATTACATCTTCAGTTTCCAGTACTGTTTTTAATTCGTTGAAGATTTGCATTATCAAACGTTCCTGCACTTGAGGTCGGCGTGAAAAATAATCAACAATGCGGTTCAATTTCGACAAACCAATCACTTTCCCACTCGAAACATAGCCTATGTGGGCTTTGCCAATGATGGGTAAAAAGTGATGCTCGCAAGTGGAGTTAAAACTGATATCCGCTTCTACTAACATTTTATCATAATGATAAGAATTGTCAAAAACAGAAAGTTTTGGTTTGTTGGCTGGATTTAATCCAGAAAAAATTTCTTGGATAAACATTTTCGCCACACGGTGTGGAGTTCCTTTTAAGCTGTCATCGGTCATATCTAAACCCATTTCCTCCATAATAGCGTGAAAATGTTTTTCGATGACAGTCATCTTTTGTGAATCTGTTTTAATAAATGCGTCAGGACGCAATGGAGTTTCAGCAGAAGTCATTTGATGATTGTCACCTATCAGTTCAAATAATTCTTGTTCAATGGGTGTGTTCATAAGAATTAATTTTTGTTTTTTTTGTTTAACAAATGTACTCAATAATTAAACAAAAATATTTTCTTAACATAACTTTATAATTTATTCAACCATAAAAAAAATTGATATCAACCATAAAAAGAAAATACTTTGTTACTTTGTGAAAAAATAAGATTGATGATTATTGCCAAAAACATTCACAAATACTTTGACAATCTACACGTATTAAAAGGTGTTGATTTACATATAAAAAAAGGAGAAATAGTCTCAATTGTTGGTGCTTCCGGTGCCGGAAAAACGACTTTATTGCACATTTTGGGGACTTTAGACAATGCTTTTAAAGCTGACAACACTTCATTAGAAATAAACGGAGAAAACGTTTTAAAGATGAATGACAAAGCCCTATCAAAATTTAGAAACTTACACCTGGGTTTTATTTTTCAATTTCACCAATTATTACCGGAATTTACAGCTTTAGAAAATGTATGCATTCCGGCTTATATTTCCGGTAAGGAAAAAAAAGAAACTGAAACCGAAGCCAAACGTTTACTCGATTATTTAGGTCTTGCTGAAAGAAGCCATCACAAACCCAACGAACTTTCCGGTGGTGAGCAACAACGCGTAGCTGTAGCAAGGGCATTGATAAACAAACCTGCGGTCATTTTTGCCGATGAACCTTCGGGGAATTTAGATACCGCTTCGGCGGAGAATTTACACCAATTGTTCTTTAAACTGCGAGAAGAGTTTGGACAAACCTTTGTTATTGTTACACACAACGAAGAATTAGCCAACATGGCCGATAGAAAATTAGTCATGAAAGACGGCTTAATCGTTTGATAATATGGCGCTCATTCTACTTAGTTGGCTGTATATTTTCTTCACTTCCCTCACTTTAGGAATAGGTTTTTCTAAGCTTTTTAAAGTTAAAACTTTAGAGGTTGTCATAACAGTGATCCTAGGTTTATTTGGCGTTACACTATTAGCAAGTTCTTGGGCAATTTTTGGTCCAATAGCCATAACATTTCACCTTTTTTTATTGGTATCATCAATCGCTTTAGGGCTATATTTTAAGTCGGATTTAAAACAGATTATCAAAAGTGTCGTTGTCCCACTTACCGCGTTTTCATTAACAACTAAATTACTTTTGGTTTTCAGTAGTCTATTAATTTTAGCACAAAGCGCTACTTTGCCTTTTATAGTAGACAATGAAACGTATTACATTCAAACCATCAAATGGTTAAACGAATATGGATTTGTGCCCGGCTTGGCTAATTTACATTTGTTTTTAGGGCAAACCAGCGGCTGGCATACTACACAGAGTGTTTATACTTTTTCGTTTTGGTATAACAACTTTAATGATTTGAATGGTTTTTTGCTGTTACTAACAAACTTTTGGGCATTTCAAAAGCTTCATTCTTTTTTTACCCTTGGCAAACGTCTGGATTTGGTTTTTGGTTTATTGCCTTTGACTTATGTTTTTCTGCTCCAATTTGTGAGTGCTCCATCACCAGATTTGCCGGTTTACCTCATTGGATTTATCCTTTTCTCGATGTATTTGGAATTGCAACAAGACTTTAAAACAGAACAATTCAGCATCTTAACTATATTGGTGCTCTTTGCAGTTTATATCAAAATTACTGCGGTTGTATTATTGCTTTTGCCGTTGTTTAGTTTTATGAAAAACGCTGCCCATTTAAAAAAACATATCTTTTCGCTGCTTATTTTTAGCGGATTTGTTTTGTTATTATTGGTGGCTAAAAACATAATAATAACCGGCTATCCGCTTTATCCGTTGAAGACATTACCTTGTGCTGATTATGCCGTACCAAAGGAAATAATGGATTTTTTCTTTAGTCGTGATATAATGAATTCTTTTTATTTGCCCTACGGCACTTTTGAAAGTTCTTCTTTGGGTTGGCTTTTTAAAAAATATTTTTTACTAAATGGCTTGGCTAGTATTATTGGATTGTTAACTCTAATTTTGTTGGTGATTTCACCTTTTATTATGTCAAAATTTTATCCAAAACAAAGAGTTAGCGATATTTACTTTGTGTTTATTACCTTGTTGATATTACTGGTTTTTAGTTCACCTCAATACCGATTTTACGTTTACTTCACCATTTTCTTTGGGTTAATTTTTCTTTCCATCCTATTAACTAAAAAGAAATTTATTATGGGATTGCTTAGCCTGAGTTTACTATCCGCATTTATTTTGTTTTTTGTACAAATGTCATACATCAAAATAACTCACAATAAATTATTGGCAAACAACAGTAAATTTGACTTTGAGAATACTTTATATCCAAAATCAAATACAAAAAAAGATCAGGTTTATACCCAAATTACAATAGGCAATTTAGACTATCACTCGCCTAAAAATATTGAATTATTTTGGATAACCGGAAACGGCAATTTGCCAAGTTTAAACCAAAATCAATTGGATTATTTTGAGAACAATTTCCACTTCATCCCGCAATTGCGCGGCAAGACTTTAGGAGAAGGTTTTTATGCCCAAAAAACAAAAATCGATGACTAAGACAGAGCTCAAAGAGTTTCTTGACGAAAAGGTTGCATTGTATAACAATCCGAACTTTATAGAAAGCGACCCTATTCAGATTCCTCATCAGTTTTCATTAAAAGAAGATATAGAGATAGCCGGCTTTTTAGCAGCTACAATTTCTTGGGGCAATAGAAAAATGATTATCAAGAATGCCAAAAGGATGATGGATTTGATGGGAAATTCCCCTTATGATTTTGTAATGTGCCACCAAAACCATCATTTAGACACTTTAGACTCATTTGTTCACCGCACTTTTAACGGAAGTGATTTCAAAACTTTTGTATTAGGACTAAACCATATTTACACCAATCATAACGGTTTAGAAAATGCTTTTTCAAGCCATGAGAAGGAAGAATCTTTACAGCTACAAACCAACATCCATTTATTTAAAAATAAATTTTTTGAATTAATAAATTTAGAAAGGTCTAAAAAACATATTTCAGACCCGCTACAAGGTTCGGCAGCCAAGCGTATCAACATGTTTTTACGATGGATGGTTCGGAAAGACAATAATGGTGTAGACCTTGGTATATGGGAAAGTATTCCTATGTCGGCGCTCTCCTGCCCTCTCGATGTTCATTCCGGTAATGTGGCCAGAAAACTCGAATTACTCACCCGAAAACAAAACGATTTTAAGGCGGTTTCAGAACTTGACAATGAGCTTAGAAAATTAGATCCAAGCGACCCGGTAAAATATGATTTTGCGCTATTTGGCTTGGGTGTTTTTGAAGGGTTTTAAGGTTTATTTAGAATTCAGTACCTTTGTACTATATTTAAAATATCCATGAACACTTTTGAGCAATTCAATCTACCAAAATCACTACAAAAAGCCGTCGATGAATTAGGTCTTTTCTCTCCTACTCCAATACAAGAAAAATCATTTTCAGTGATAATGTCAGGTCGTGATATGATGGGAATTGCCCAAACCGGTACCGGAAAAACTTTTGCTTATCTTTTACCCATATTAAAACAATGGAAATTTGTTGCTACTGATACACCACGTGTGGTAATTTTAGTACCAACGCGTGAATTGGTAGTACAAATTGCAGCAGAAGTGGAAAAACTCACCCAATTTATGTCGGTGCGCACTTTAGGTGTTTACGGTGGTGTCAATATCAATACCCAAAAGAAAGCGGTTTATCAAGGAATTGATGTCTTGGTTGGTACGCCTGGTAGAATTATGGACTTGGCACTGGATAACGTTATTCGATTTGACAGTTTGCAAAAATTAGTCATCGATGAATTTGACGAAATCTTAAATTTAGGTTTCCGCACTCAAGTAACTTCTATTTTGGCGATGATTAAAACCAAACGACAAAACATTTTATTCTCGGCTACCATGACCGATGAGGTAGATGAAATGCTGGAAGAATATTTTGAATTCCCCGAAGAAGTGTCACTTGCGCCAAGCGGTACACCATTGGAACAAATAGAACAATTGGGCTATAAAGTACCAAACTTTTTAACGAAAGTCAATTTGATTATCGATTTATTAAAAGACGATGCCTACGAACGTGTATTGCTTTTTGTCAACAATAAAAAGACTGCCGATTTACTTTCGGACAAATTAGAAGAAGTATATCCGGAACAATTTGGAACCATTCACTCCAACAAATCACAGAATTACCGTTTGCAAACCATGGCGACATTCCAAGCCGGAGAAATTCGTGGTATCGTTACTACCGATGTAATGGCGAGAGGTTTAGATATTTCTGATATTACCCACGTAATCAACGTTGAATTTCCCGAGATTCAGGAACAATATATCCACCGAATTGGTAGAACCGGTCGTGCCGATAAATCGGGTATTGCCATTAGCTTGATCAGTCCGAGAGAAGAAGAAATTATGATTGAAGCCGAATTGCTGATGGAAAAAGAACTCAAGTTCTTATCATTGCCGGCAGAAGTTGTTATTGCTGAACGTTTGCTTGAGTTTGAAAAAGACAAAAAGAAAATGAAAGTGATTTTGAAAACCAACAAATTAGAAGGCGGCGCATCCTTTCACGAAAAAGCAAAGAAAAACACTAAAGTTAACCTTGGCGGACCTTCAAAAACCAAAAAGAAAACCGGAGTTTCGGTAAATAGAAATATTCTTAAAAACAGAGCCGCTAAGAGAAAAAAGAAATAATTCCTTATTAGTAATTGATAATTGACAATTGATTACTATTTTTGACAAATCGAAATTTATAATGCAATTCAAATACCCGGTCATTCTATATTTTCTTTTCTTGTTGGCCATCCCAATTTTGGTGCATTTATTTCAATTACGTCGTTTTAAGAAAGAATATTTCACCAACGTACAATTCCTAAAAGAACTTTCCATCCAAACCAGAAAAAGTTCGACCATCAAAAAATGGTTGTTACTTTTCACCCGATTACTCCTTCTCACTTGCTTAATTTTGGCTTTTGCCCAACCGTTTTTCACGGCCAAAGAAAGTATGAAAGCTACTAACGAAATGTACATTATCTTAGATAATTCGTATAGTATGCAAGCCAAAGGACAAAAAGGTGAATTGCTCAAACGTGCCGTTCAGGATTTATTAGAACACACACCGGAAGCTCAGCATTTTTCTTTAATTACCAATTCCGAAACCTTTTGGAACACCGATATCAAATCGATTCAAAAAGACCTACAAGATTTAAAATACAGTGCAACACCTTTTAGATTAGACAATTTAATTGCGAAAGTCAATGCGAGAAAATCCGCCTTCAACAAAGACATCATTGTAATCACCGATGCCGTTGGATTGGAAACTAATGAAGCAAAAAGTTTTAAAAAAGAAGACAATATCTATTTCATTATTCCGGAAGCAGAACAAAAAAACAACGTTGCCATTGACAGTGTTTATATTCAGCAAACTTTAGACAGTTTCTATGAAATTGGCGTAAAATTATCCGCTAATGGCGAAGACATTACAGCTGTTCCGATAGCCTTATACAATCAAAACAAGT
>JBDLVY010000173.1:0-4390 GCA_039804545.1 Bacteroidota bacterium
GATGTCGGTATTTGGATTGGCGGGGCTTAAGATTTCGACCTTTTTGCGCAAATGATCTAAATCGACCGACAAATTATTTAAGATAGCAATTGCCTTACCGTTTCCGTCTCTCAAGATACCAAGCATCAGATGTTCTGTTCCGATAAAGTCATGCCCTAAGCGCAAAGCTTCTTCTTTGCTATAGGTAATTACATCTTTAACTCTTGGTGAAAAATTATCGTCCATAATAGTGTATTGTTGCTATTGTAAATTTAGTGATATGATCTCATTCTAACAAAAATCATTCCGCCTAAAAGTACTGTCAGCTAATTGACAAAAAAAATGGCAATAATAAAAGCTGTCTAAGTAGTAATTTATTAACCAAAAATCGCCCCTGATTTGTTAATAAATCTTTGAAATTTGTGTGCTAAAATTGGCTTCAAAAGGTATAAATATCCTATATTAGCACGTTTTGAATTTGAACTAATTTTTATTAATAATTTATAAAATATGTCTGACGGAGAAAAGTTAATTCCTATTAACATCGAAGATGAAATGAAATCAGCATACATCGATTATTCGATGTCTGTAATTGTCTCAAGAGCGCTACCTGACGTGCGTGACGGTTTAAAACCGGTGCACCGAAGAGTGTTATATGGAATGTATGATTTAGGTGTTTTTTCAAATAGAGCACACAAAAAATCCGCGAGAATTGTTGGGGAAGTATTGGGTAAATATCACCCACACGGCGATACTTCCGTTTATGATGCCATGGTTCGTATGGCTCAAGAATGGAGTTTACGTTATTTATTAATTGACGGTCAGGGTAACTTCGGTTCTGTGGATGGCGATAGTCCGGCTGCGATGCGTTATACGGAGGCCAGAATGAAAAAGATGTCGGAAGACATTATGGCAGATATCGACAAAGAGACTGTGGATTTCCAATTGAACTTTGACGATACTTTGTATGAGCCTAAAGTAATGCCAACCAGAGTTCCGAATTTATTAATTAACGGAGCATCGGGAATTGCCGTTGGTATGGCAACCAATATGCCACCACACAACTTAACAGAAGTCGTTGACGGTACTTTAGCGTACATCGACAATAATGATATAGAAATTGACGAATTAATCACACACATCAAAGCACCTGATTTTCCTACAGGCGGTGTGATTTATGGTTATGAAGGAGTTCGTGAAGCTTTTAAAACCGGTCGTGGTCGAATTGTAATTCGTGCCAAAGTGGCTTTTGAAGAGTCGAACGGAAGAGAAGCAATTATTGTTTCTGAAATTCCATACCAAGTGAATAAAGCCGAAATGATTAAGAAAACGGCTGACTTGATTAATGAGAAAAAAATTGAAGGCATTTCCAATATCCGTGACGAATCGGATAGAAGTGGTATGCGTATCGTATATGAATTGAAACGTGACGCAGTGCCAAATGTGGTATTGAATACACTTTATAAATTTACCCAATTACAGTCTTCCTTCAGTGTGAATAATATCGCCTTGGTGAATGGAAGACCACAAATGCTGAATCTGAAAGATTTGATTCACTATTTTGTAGAACACCGTCATGATGTTGTAGTGAGAAGAACCCAATTTGAATTGCGCAAAGCAGAAGAAAGAGCGCATATCTTAGAAGGTCTAATCATTGCTTCGGATAACATTGATGAAGTAATTGCCTTGATTCGTGCGTCGAAAGACGGCGATGAAGCCAGAACCAAATTGATTGAGCGTTTTACTTTGTCTGAAATTCAAGCGCGCGCTATTGTTGAAATGCGTTTGCGTCAATTAACCGGTCTGGAACAAGACAAGTTAAGAGCGGAATACGAAGAAATCATGAAGTTAATCCAACACTTGAAAGATTTATTGGCCAGCAAAGAATTGAGAATGCAATTGATCAAAGATGAGTTGGTTGAAATCAGAGATAAATATGGTGACGCTCGTCGTTCTACTATTGAATATAGCGGTGGCGATGTAAGTATAGAAGATTTGATTGCCGATGAAAATGTGGTAATTACCATTTCGCATGCGGGTTACATCAAACGTACCAACTTATCAGAATACAAAACCCAAAACCGTGGTGGTGTCGGACAAAAAAGTGCCGGTACTCGTGACCAAGATTTCTTAGAGCATTTATTTGTGGCTACAAACCACCAATATTTATTGTTCTTTACCCAAAAAGGAAAATGTTTCTGGATGCGCGTTTACGAAATTCCGGAAGGCAGCAAAACGAGCAAAGGTCGTGCGATACAAAACTTAATCAACATCGAAAGTGATGATAAAGTAAAAGCATTCATTTGTACCCAAGATTTAAAAGACGAAGAATACATCAATAGTCATTATGTAATCATGGCGACCAAACAAGGTCAGGTGAAAAAAACGCCATTGGAACAATATTCACGTCCGCGTCAAAATGGAATCAACGCTATTACTATTAGAGAAGATGATGAATTAATGGAAGCCAAATTGACCAACGGAGAAAGCCAAGTTTTAGTGGCAGTAAAATCCGGAAAGTTGGTTCGTTTTGAAGAAGAAAAAACCCGTCCGATGGGAAGAACAGCTTCGGGAGTTAGAGGAATTACCTTAGCCGATGACAAAGATGAAGTAATTGGTATGGTTTCTGTAAACAAAGACGATATCAATGATACCCAACTTTTAGTTGTAACTGAAAACGGTTACGGTAAAAGAACCAAATTGGTGGATGAAGACGGAGAAGATGTTTACCGCATCACCAACAGAGGTGGAAAAGGAGTAAAAACGTTAAACATTACGGAAAAAACCGGAGCGTTAATTTCAATAAATGCCGTAACTGATGAAGATGATTTGATGATTATCAACAAATCGGGATTAACCATCAGAATGGAAGTGTCTGATTTGAGAGTGATGGGAAGAGCTACACAAGGTGTTCGTTTGATCAATATCAAAGGAAATGATTCTATTGCGGCTGTTACCAAAGTAATGAAAGAAGACGAAGAAGAAGTAGTGGAAGGTGAATTTGAAGGCAACGATGACAGCACAGAGGTTAGCGATGCTGAAACAACTTCGGAAGACACTGCTGAAGAAACTCAAGAATAATTTAAAATAATACCACATGAAAATCAAACACATTGTATTGGCTTCAACAATACTAGTTTCTGTATCGACTTTTGCTCAAAAAGAGGAGCTAAAAGTTTTGAAGAAAATCTATGGCAGAGAAACACCAAAACCCGCTGACGTTGTTGAATATAAAACAGCTTTGGCCAAATTAGAAGGGTTAGCTTCAGCAGAAGGAGATAAAATTTCTGCGGTTTATTATAAAGCCATGTTGCCTTTCGTAGAAATTATGTCATTTGGACCAACGGTTACTCCGGTTCAAAAAGCACAAGTGGTTACTGCCAAAACGGTAGTAGACATTGAACAAGGTTTGAATGCTACTTTGGATTATGAAAAGAAAGTTGGTAAAAAGACGTTTACCGATGATATCCAAATCAAAATAGGGTTGTACAAAAATGATATTCTCAATTTGGCAATCGCCCTAGGCAAACAAGAAAAATACCAAGATGCTGCGAATGTTTTAAATTCATTATATCTGTTAGACAAAAAGAACCAGGATAATCTTTTTTATGCTGCGAGTTATGCTGTCAATGCAAAAAATTACAATCAAGCGTTGGGTTATTATGATGAATTGAAAAAGCTAAATTATACGGGAGAAACAACCGTTTATTGGGCTATGAATAAAACATCAAAAGAAGAAGAGTCTTTTCCAACTAAAGAAAACAGATTGTTGTTTATCAGTGCTGGTACACACGAAAAGCCCAGAGATGAAAAAACAGAATCAAGACGCGGAGAGATTTTTAAAAATATCGCCTTGATATTGGTGGAAGAAGGTAAAATTGAAGAAGCTAAAACAGCAATTTCTGATGCTCGTAAAGCAAATCCAGACGATACTTCATTGATTTTAACTGAAGCTGAATTGTATTTGAAAGTGAATGATTTTCCAACATACACCAAATTGATAAACGAAGCTTTAGAAAAAAATCCAAATAATGTTGATTTGATTTATAACTTGGGAGTAGTAAGTGCTAATGCTAATAATATAGTGGAAGCTGAAAAATATTACAGAAGAGCATTAGAAATCAATCCTAATTATTTTAATGCGAACTTAAATTTAGCTGAACTAAAATTAAGAGGTGATGAAAAATTCGTAATTGAAATCAACAAATTAGGAACTTCTGAAAAAGACAACAAACGATATGAAGTACTAAAAGCCGAAAGAGAAAAGAATTTTAAATCGGTTTTACCTTATCTTGAAAAGGCAGTTGAATTGGAGCCAACCAATGATCCGGCCAGAAAAACATTGATAAGTGTTTACAATGCTTTAGAAATGACTGATAAAGCCAAAGCGTTAAAAAACAAAATGTAATAT
>JBDLVY010000174.1:0-25178 GCA_039804545.1 Bacteroidota bacterium
AATTGGTGTTCTGCATCATTGTCCGGGAAGTGAATTCCGGCTAAATCTGTTAGGAAGTGGAAGTTTAAATCTTCTTGTTCTTTCAAAAAGCGAATCACCTCGTGAATGGTGTTTGGTGTGGCTTCTAAAGTGAAAATATCTCTTTTCATTTCAAAATTCAGCACATTGTTGCCGAATGTTTGCGCCAATTTATCTTGTATATAAGCTGTTTCTAAAGCCATATTATAGGTTGTAAGAAGCTAATAATTCTTTGTATTCCGGTGAATTTCTTCGGCGAACCGATTCGTTTCTCACCAATTCCTGTAGTTGCATAACGCCATCTACAATTTGTTCTGGTCTTGGCGGACAACCTGGTACGTATACGTCAACCGGAATCACTTTGTCAATACCTTGTAAAACTGAATACGTATCAAAAACACCGCCTGAAGAAGCGCAAGCACCAACGGCGATTACCCATCTTGGTTCTGACATTTGTTCGTATACCTGACGTAAAATTGGCGCCATTTTTTTAGAAATAGTTCCCATTACCATTAGCATATCGGCTTGACGTGGAGAGAAACTTACTCTTTCCGAACCAAAACGCGCCAAATCATAGTGAGATGCCATCGTAGCCATAAATTCAATTCCGCAACATGAAGTAGCGAACGGTAATGGCCAAAGCGAATTGGCTCTCGCCAATCCGACAACGTCGTTTAATTTAGTAGCGAAGAAACCTTCACCAACTACTCCTTCCGGTGGAGCGACCATATTAGGTTTTGTAGTACTCATAACAATTGTTTTTTTATTCCCACTCTAAGGCTTTCTTCTTGATAATGTAAAAGAAACCTACCAATAAAAGCGACATGAAAATAACCATTTTAATCATTCCTTCGATGCCCAAAGCTTTGAAATTGATGGCCCAAGGGTATAGGAAAATCACCTCTACGTCAAAAAGGACAAAAAGGATGGCTACCAAGAAATATTTTACTGAAAAAGGGATTCTGGCATTTCCGACCGATTCGATACCACATTCGAAGTTTTTGTCTTTGCTTTTGGAATGCCTTTTCGGGCCTAAAAAGCTAGAGCCGATAATGGTTAAGACCACAAATCCTACGGCTAAACCTGCTTGCATCAGGATTGGTAAATAATCTAATTGATTAGACTGCATAACGCTCAAAATTAGAAGTAAATTAAAATAGCCACAAATATACATCGCAATATTTAATTCGCAAAAATGAAAGACTAAACGTTTGTTATTTATTTCCCTAAATGCGTTTATTTAAACCGATTATAAATAAGAAGATTAGGGTATAAAAAAACGTCCCGAAATTTTCGGGACGTTGTGTCATTCTAGGTAATCAAAAAATAATATATATTAGTCTTCGATAGCTACTACTTGAGCTGCTACTTTACCTTTTCTTCCTTCTTCTTCTTCGTAAGATACTTTATCACCTTCACTTAAACCTTCCGATTTAATTCCGGTAGCATGAACGAAAATGTCTTTTCCTGTCTCATCGTCAGTAATAAAACCGTAACCTTTTGATTCATTGAAGAATTTAACTTTACCTGTGCGCATTTTGTAATATAAAAATAATTAATAATGCCCAAAGATATACTTATTTGCGACATAGCCAACAAAAATCAAATAAAAAGTTAAATTTTTTTTATTGTTTTTGAAATATAATTAAATGATTTTCAATACAATATTTGAATTATTCTAAAAACAGCAACAAAAAACGCCATTATTTATAAACTTTTAAATAATGGCGCTCTGAGAAAATGCGAATATGATATTTATTGTGGCAAGTCTAATTTTATATACAATTCTTTCAATTGGGCCTCATCAATAGCTGATGGTGCATCAATCATCACATCGCGCCCCGAATTGTTTTTGGGGAAGGCAATAAAATCGCGTATCGTTTCTTGTCCACCCAAAATAGCGACTAATCTATCCAATCCGAAAGCTAATCCACCATGTGGCGGTGCACCAAATTGGAATGCGTTCATCAAGAATCCGAATTGGTCTTGTGCTTGCTCAGGCGTAAACCCTAATAAGCTGAACATTCTGCTTTGTAGGTCTTTATCGTGTATACGAATCGAACCACCACCGATTTCATTTCCGTTCAATACCATATCATAAGCATTGGCACGAACTTTTCCTGGTTCGGTTTCAATTAGTTTCATGTCTTCCGGTTTGGGTGAGGTAAATGGATGGTGCATGGCGTGATAACGGCCACTTTCTTCATCCCATTCTAATAAAGGAAAATCTACCACCCATAAAGGAGCGAATTCTTCTGGTTTTCTCAAACCTAAACGAGTTGCTACTTCCATGCGAAGTGCTGATAATTGTGTTCTGGTTTTATTAGCGTTACCTGACAATACTAAAATCAAGTCGCCCGCTTTAGCATTCGTGGCTTCAGCCCATTTTTTCAAGTCTTCTTGGTCGTAGAATTTATCTACCGACGATTTAAATGTTCCGTCTTCTTCACATTTTACGTAAACCATTCCCGAAGCACCCACTTGCGGGCGTTTCACCCAGTCAATCAGCGCATCAATTTCTTTGCGAGTGTATGAAGCGCAACCCGGAGCTGCAATTCCGACTACCAATTCGGCCGAATTGAATACCGGGAAATCTTTATGTTGGGCTACAGCGTTTAATTCTCCAAATTTCATTTCGAAACGAATGTCCGGTTTGTCGTTACCATAGGTTTTCATAGCGTAATCGTAGGTAATTCTGGGGAATTCGGCTACGTCTATGCCTTTGATTTCTTTTAATAAATGACGCGTTAAGCCTTCAAAAACATTTAAAATATCTTCTTGTTCAACAAATGCCATTTCGCAATCAATTTGAGTGAATTCTGGTTGTCTGTCGGCACGCAAATCTTCGTCACGGAAACATTTTACAATTTGGAAATATTTGTCCATGCCGCCAACCATCAACAATTGTTTGAAGGTTTGTGGCGATTGTGGTAAGGCATAAAATTGTCCTTCGTTCATCCGACTTGGTACTACGAAATCTCTTGCGCCTTCTGGAGTCGATTTGATTAGATAAGGAGTTTCCACTTCACAGAAATCCAAATCAGATAAATATTTACGCACTTCCATAGCCACTTTGTGACGGAAAAGCAAAGAATTTTTTACCGGATTTCTACGGATATCCAAGTAGCGGTATTTCATTCTGATGTCTTCACCACCGTCGGTTTCATCTTCAATGGTGAATGGCGGAAGGATAGAAGCATTTAATAAGGTCAGTTCAGAAACCAATATTTCAATATCACCGGTAGCCATATTAGGATTTTTAGATTCCCGTTCAATAACGGTTCCTTTAACCTGAACGACAAATTCTCTTCCTAATGATTTTGCGTTTTCAAAAACGGCTTTGTCAGTTCTTTGTTCGTCAAAGATTAATTGCGTGATTCCGTAACGGTCGCGCAAATCAACCCAAATCATAAAACCTTTGTCACGAGATTTTTGAACCCAACCGGAAAGCGTAACTTCTTTATTAATATGAGTAGCGTTTAATTCGCCACAATTATGACTTCTGTACATTGGAATAAATTTTGGGCAAAAGTAAAAAACTTATACCAATTAAATGGCCGAACTAGCAAATCAAATTTAAGTTAATCTTTAATTTTCGAATAAACAAAACCATTATATTTGATAACTTAATAAAATTAAACAATACACTTATGAAGAAAATAGTTAGCTTTATTTTAACCGTATTTATTTCATCACTTGCCATTGCACAAGAAACGATGACTTTTCAGGCGGAAATTGCCAACAAGAACGGCAACACACTTTCGATCAATAGCGGAAGAGAGACCATTCAAAAAATCGAGGCAGATGCAAATGGTAATTTTAAAGCCACTTTTCCTGTTAAAGAAGGATTGTATCAATTATTTGATGGTGTAGAATATGCCAATTTGTATTTGAAAAACGGTTACGATTTAAAAATGACCATGGATGCTACCAAGTTTGACGAGACTATTGCATTTAAAGGTAAAGGAGCAGTGGAAAACAATTTTTTGGCCAAAAGAACATTACAAGAAAACGAAATTGATTTTGAATCCATGTTGGCGTTAGATGCTGAAGAGTTCAAAAAAGCAACAGAAGATTTAAAAACCACTCAAATTGCCAGTTTACAAGCTTCAAAAATTGATGTCAATTTAATGGACTTGTTGAAAAAAGGAACCGAAGACAATGTGGAGCAATTGCAACAATATTATACGATGTCGCAAGCCAAGAAAAAAATGAACAATGTAGCGGCACCTAATTTTCATTATGAAAATCACAAAGGGGGAAAAACGACTTTAGAGAGTTTGAAAGGCAAATATGTTTATGTTGATTTATGGGCAACATGGTGCGGACCTTGTCGTGCTGAGATTCCATCTCTCAAGAAAATGGAAGAAGCCTATCATGGTAAAAACATTGAATTTGTCAGTGTTTCGGTTGATTCGGAAAAAGATTATGAAAAATGGAAAACCTTTGTGACCGAAAAAGCATTAACCGGAATCCAATTGTATGCCGGTAAGGCGGTATTGTCTGATTTTGTTAAAGCTTTTGAAGTAAATTCGATACCGAGATTTATATTGATTGACCCCAAAGGAGTAGTGGTAGATGCCGATGCTAAAAGACCTTCAGATCCAAGACTACAAGAACAATTGAATAAATTATTGAACTAAACCCCAGTAAAATCAATACATAAGCCATCCAAACGGGTGGCTTTTTTTTGGCTTGAAAATAAACCCAAATGTTAAATTTTAGTCCAATGTTACCAAATTGTTAAGCGAAAGTTTTTTTATTGTAAAATAATTTATATATTTGTTATGTTATTATGAACCATTAAAACCTACGACTATGAAAAAGATATTCATTTTAGGAGCATTACTTATCTCAGGATTGACATTTGCTCAAACTGCTAAGCCGTTTTTAGAGCAAGAAGGAGAATTAGTAAAAGCAACCTATTACTATGAAAATGGTAAAGTGCAACAACAAGGTTATTTTAAAGACGGTAAGATTACCGGTCAATGGGTAGCTTTTGATGAAAACGGAAATAAAAAATCTGTTGGAGAATACGCTAACGGAGAAAAAACCGGAAAATGGTTGTTTTGGAATGACAAATCATTAAGCGAAGTAGATTATTCTGAAAGCCGTGTGGCTACAGTTAAAACTTGGACACAACAAGCGATTGTAAATAAATAACAGTCAACCGTTATATAAAAAAAAAGGAACTCAATTTGAGTTCCTTTTTTTATGGATATGCTATTGGAATTAAGATTCAATAGCATTTCTTCTTTCTCTTTGATCACGTAACCAGTACTTTGTTCGTTTCACCAAGAAGAACATTACCGGAACCATTACTAAGGTTAAGATAGTGGCATAGGTCAATCCGAAAATAATCGTCCATGCTAAAGGTGACCAGAAAATTACGTTGTCTCCACCCATATATAAGTGCGGATTCAAGTCGGTAATCAATCCGAAGAAATCAAAGTTCAATCCGATAGCCAAAGGAATTAATCCCAAAATGGCAGTCAACGCCGTTAACAATACAGGACGCAAACGGTTTTTCCCACTTTCAATAATAATTTCGTTAATTTCTATTAGCGATAAATCATCATGACTTTCCACACCTTTGTCGGCTACTTTTTTGTCTAATAGGAGTACAAAGAAGTCCATTAATACAATTCCGTTCTTCACCACAATTCCGGCCAAGGAAATGATTCCCATCATCGTCATTAAGATTACGAAATCCATATTGGCAATAACATAACCATAGAATACACCACTGAAACTCAACAATACGGTGAACAAAATCACTATGGTTTTAGAAACTGAGTTAAACTGTAACACAATGATAATGGTAATTCCAGCCATGGCTAAGAACAAGGCATACATCAAGAAACTTTGGTTTTTACCTTGTTCTTCTTGCACTCCAGAGAAGGAATACGTAATTCCTTTCGGCAATTGATAAGATTTCAATTCGGTACCAATTTGTTTAGTGATTTCGTCACCATTAAAACCTGTCAATACATTAGAATAAATGGTCATTATTCGTTTGTAGTTTTTACGTTTGATTTGGTTATAAGTATTGGTTTTCTCTGTATTGGAAACAGCCGAAATTGGCACTTGCATCATTTGACCATTGGCCTGATTTCTGAAAGTCAACGATTGATTGAAAAGAATATTTTCATTCTTGCGTTGGTCTTCTTGCATACGAACCACAATATTGTAGTCGTCATCACCTTCTTTAAAAGTAGATATTTCTTGACCATAAACAGAGCGACGCAAATTGAAACCTAATTGTCCCGTTGAAACGCCAAGACTTCCTGCATTCACACGATCTACTTTTACTTCAAGTTCAGGACTTTCTTTGTTTACATCCACATTCAATCGTTCAATTCCGGGGATTTTTTTCGAGTTGATGAAGGCAATCATTTTGTCTGCTTCTTTTAGCATCACATCATAATCTGCTCCAACATCACCGGTTAATTGTACACTAATTGGATAACCTGCCGGCGGACCATTAGCATCTTTTTCAACGGTTACTTTTGCACCGGCAATTCCTTTAACTCTGGCTCTAATTTCATCCAAAACATCTGAAGTATTGACACCTCTTCTGAATTTGAATTCTGAGAAATTCACCGTTACTTTTCCTTTAAAAGGTGTTTCATTGGCAGAACCAGCATCAACATTCGGATTTCCTGCCCCAACCCCAACTTGTGAAACGATACTTTCCGCTAAATAATTCTCATTCGTTTTTGGATCGATATATTTTTTCATGATATCAATCACTTGTTTCTCTACGAATAACGTGGCTTTGTTTGTTTTTTCAATATCGGTTCCTTGCGGATATTCGATATAGGTAATTACTTGTCTTGGTATATTGTCTGGGAAGAACAGTACTTTTCTTGGGAAAAGGTTCAACAAGAAGATTGATAAAAATAACATCCCAATAATTCCTCCTAATGCAAACCAAGCATTTCTTCCGGTTAAAATTTTAGCCAAAAAGCGTTTGTATTTTTCCTCTAATCTTGGAAAGAAACTGTGTTGGAAATCTTGTGTCCATTGGTACATTTTCCATTTGTATAACCACATTAATCCTAATGATATCAATGCAAAATGACCAATTCCTCTGGCGAATTTTGCGTCATTTACATTTCCGATAATCACAAATAGAATTCCAATAATTCCTAAAAACAAAGTGTATCTTTTGGCTGATTTAGTGGTTACATTTTTATCTTCAATATCCATAGAACCACCAGTCATGGCAGCATTGACCACCATGGCCACAAATAAAGATGCAGTTAAAGTTACCGATAATGTTATTGGGAAATAAATCATGAATTTACCCATAGTTCCGGGCCATAATGCAAAGGGCAAGAAAGCCATCAAGGTGGTTGCTGTAGAGGAAATTACCGGCCAAGCAATTTCGCCAATACCAATTTTAGAAGCCTGAATTCTAGGCATTCCCTTTTTCATATTGGCAAAAACATTATCAACCACTACAATTCCGTCGTCAACTAACAATCCTAATCCCATTACCAATCCGAAAAGCACCATAGTGTTTAAGGTCAATCCAAAAGCAGCCAAAATGGTAAAGGCAATCATCATAGAAAGCGGAATTGCCGCACCAACAAATAGTGAGTTTCTCAATCCCATGGTAAACATCAGAACAATCATTACCAATACGATTCCGAAAATGATATGGTTGGATAATTCGTCTACTTGGTGTTCTACACGAGAAGATTGGTCATTGGTCAACTCCACTTTTAAATCTTTTGGCAAATAATTTTCATGTGCCAATTTCAGTTTTTCTTTAATTTGATCAATGGCAGAAATCATGTTTTGACCCGAACGTTTTTTTACATTCAGCATCACAACTTCCTTGCCTTTTTCACGAGCATAAGTGGTTTTTTCTTTTTCTTTAAAGGAAACAACAGCAATGTCTTTTAAATAAACCGTTCCACCATTGTGCTTTACAATAACGTTTTCTAGTTCCTTCGGGTCTTTGATTTCCCCCACAATACGGATATTGTTTCTTGAACCTTGGGAAATTAAATTTCCACCCGAAAGCGTCATGTTTTCATACTTAACCGCACTTTGAATGTCATCAAAAGAAACTTGAGCGGCAGTCATTTTGAAGATATCAACCGCAATTTCTACTTCTTTATCATCCACACCAAGAATGTCTACTTTCTTAACTTCCGGAATTTCTTCAATATCATCTTGCAGTTTTTTACCATAATCTTTCAACTGTTGCGTGGTATAATTTCCTTTCAAGTTGATGTTCAAAATTGGCACTTCTTCCGAGATGTTTAGTTCAAAAACACTTGGTTCAACTTTACTTCCGTTATCCAAATTAGGCCAATCGGTATCTGCTTTTACGATATCGACTTTGTCTTTGATTTTGGTTTTAGCTTCTTCTATAGAAACTTTATCCGAAAACTCGGCGATAATCATTCCGTAATCTTGGAAAGAGCTGGCGGTTATTTTCTCGACACCACTGATGTTTTTGATTTCTTTTTCGAGAGGTTTGATTATTAATTTCTCAACATCTTCCGCTGAATTTCCTGGAAAAACAGAGGAGATATACACTTTATTTTCTATGATTTCCGGGAAATCTTCGCGTGGCATAGTTACATAGGCAATTAAACCGGTAACAACTACAAGCAAGGTGAAAATATAAACCGTTACACGGTTGTCAATTGCCCAACTTGATATACTGAATTCTTTACTTTGATGTGACATATATTTTGGTTTCAGGTTTCAGGTTTAAAGTTTCAGGTTTACAATTAATGCAAAACTTGAAACTTGAAACTTGAAATAATTTAGTATTAGAAATTAAGTTTCATTCCTTCTGAAATGTTGTTTACACCTTCAGTTACAATGATATCTTCAGAGGATAAACCACTCAATATTTCAGTTACATTATCTGATGATTTTCCAACAGTTACAATTACTTTTTTAGCCGTTCCGGTTTTGCCGTTACTTCCGGTGACTGTGAAGATAAATTTGTTGCCTTCTCCATCTTCTTGTACTACATTGGTTGGCACTACAACAACTTTTTTATTGGTATAATCAATGATTTTTAATTTAGCTACTTGATTTGGGCGTAATAAGTTATCCGGATTTGGAAGTCCAACTTCAATACCAAAACTTCTGTTGTTTGGATTGATGAAATTCCCCACTTGGCGAACTTTTCCTTTGTAAGTTTTGTTCAAAGAAGACAAGAAAACATCAACTTGATCACCTACTTTTAGTTTTCCAATATAGGTTTCAGGAACCGTTGTGGAAACATACATATTGTTTAGATTTACGATTCGCATTAAACCTTGTGGGCTTGGGGCTACTACTTCTCCTTTTTCTACAAAAACTTCGTCGATAGTTCCGGTGAATGGAGCGCGGATAACTGTTTTGGTCAATTGCGCTTTGATTTGGGCTACCGCTTTTTGAGCAGAAACCATTTGGGTTTGCGATTGTAAATATTGAATTTCAGAACCGATTTTTTTATCCCAAAGATTTTTTTGTCTTTCAAAAGTGGTTTTGGCCAAATTGTATTGGTTTTCGGCGCTGGCCAATTGTTGGCTCATTCCGGCATCATCTACACGAGCTAAGATTTGCCCTTTCGAAACTTTTTGTCCGGCTTTTACCGTAAGAGAGGTCAATGTTCCGCTGAATTCCGGTTGTACCAAGATGTTTTCTTTGGTATCCACACTTCCTTGAATGTCAAGATAGTGATTAAAAATAGTGTCTTTTACCGCCATTACGGTAACCAAAGCTTCTTCTTTTTTGACATCTAAAGTGGCTAACACTTCTTCTATTTTGGCAATTTCAGCTTGCAGAGCGGTTTTTTTGGCTTGCAATCCTGCTACGTCTTTCTTTTCAATCATTGTGTCTAATGATTGGGTATTTTCTTTGTTCCCACAAGCGTAAAGGAATACGGCTACAAGAGAAAGTATAATTGTCTTTTTCATTTTGGATAGATTAGTTTTTATTGATAATTTTTTCAAGAGTTGCTTTTTTGTTGATGATGTTTACCATGGATTGTAGGTAGTTTTGTTGTGCAGTATACAATTGTCTTTGGGCTTCGCTAAAGTCAAAACTCGAAGACAAACCTTCGGTAAACTTGATTTGTTGCTTTCTTTCGATGCGTTCGGCTAAACTCAAATTGCTTTTAGAAGTTGCATATTCTTCGATGCTGAATTCGTAATCGCTTTTGGCTTTCACGTACTCTAATTTTAATTGTTGTTCGGTTTGCGTTAGTTGGGTTTTAGCTTGTTCTAAAGCAATTTTGGCTTGTTGCGTTTTAGCACTTCTACCGAAACTACTGAAGATTGGCACACTTAAACTTACGCCCAAATTGGAAAATTTATTCCATTTTTGATCGCCGTCTGCGAATGAAAAATCATTGGAAAATGAGTTATAACCGAAGTTAACTGCCGCGGCTAATGATGGCAAAGCCTTGCTTCTTTCCAGTTTTAATTCTAATGATCTTTGCTCCTGAAAATTGGAAGCCATTTGATAGTTAATGTTGTTGTTTACCACAAATCCGTCCTGACTGAAAGCCATAGATAAATTAGAGGCAGAAAGGCTGTCGAGTTTATCTGTCAAGACTAATTCATCTTCGATATCCATCCCCAAAGTGAGTTTCAGCATTTTGTTGGCAACGTCTAAAAGCCTTTTGGTATTGTTCAAATTGCTTTCGATTGATGATAAAGTGATTTGCAATTGCTCTACGTTTTCTTCTTCAATTAAACCATTTTTAAAGGTTTCCTGAGTATCTGAAAGCGTTTTGGATAAAGTGCTTTTGTTTTTCTCTAAAATGTTGATGCTCTCTTGTGCCAATAATACGTTGCCATAAGCGTTGACCACCATTTCTCTGACTTCAGTGTTGTTTTTTTGTTTGGCATTTTCATAGTACTTCAAATACGTTTTGGAAGCCTGAAGTGCTACGATATATGAACCATCAAAAATTAGCTGGCTCAAGGTTAAACTTGAATTCATTGATTGTTTGGTTCCAAAAGCAACCAAGCTAATAGCGTTAGGATCTGCAGCAGGATTAAAAGCATTTCCCGAAATACCTTGTAAAGTAAAATCAATGTTGTTTAAATAACTTGCGCTTCCGTTTATTTGCGGCAAACCGGCTGCTGTAGTTTCCCATTTCTTTTGCTTAGCTGCGTCAATGTCTCTATTGGCATTAATGGCCGAATAGTTGTTTTTCAACGCATGTTCAATCGCTTGTTGTAAGCTGAAAGAATAGCTTTGTTTTTGTTCTTGGGCTTGTAAGTTGCTTACAATCAAGAATAAAATTAATATTAACTTGTTTTTCATAGATTGATGATTATAAATTTGATTTTAAATGTTTTTCAAGTTCAGTGAGTCCTTCTGCTGTAGCGATGGCTCTGGTGTGGTATTCTAATGCTTTGGCTTCAAGTTCGTACGCTTCTTTTTCCAACATGGTGTTTTCGTTAATAGAAAAAATTAGGGTGTAGTAAAATTTAACTGCCGCTTCCACATCGGTTTCTTTGCGATACAAACCTTCTTTGATGCCTTTTTGTATATTTTGGCGGAACATTTGGCTGCAATCTTCAATTTCGTTGCACATCATTTTTTCGTAAATTTCCGGGTAATGTTTTTTGAGCTGATAAGCCGGAGATTGGTCAAAGGATTGAAACATTTGTTTGAACATTTCCCTGATTTGAAAATTTTCGGCAATGGCATTGTGGTTTTGGGCCACAACACTGTCCATTAAGTCATGTATTTTTTGATGAACCACTTCAGTGCCTTCTTCAATCAGTTTCTCTTTGTTGCTGAAATATTTGTAAATCGTTTTTTTTGATATACACATTTCACAGGCTATATCATCCATCGTCACACTCTTGAAACCCAGTTTCAAAAACATGTCAGTTGCTTTTTTGATGATTTTGTCTCTCATGTCATGTTAAAATTATGAGGCAAAAGTAAGATGGAAACTTTAAACACTAAAATAGTTTCCAAAGTATTAACGTAAATTTAACATTGACCCAAAAACACACTTTTGTAATGCGGTGAGAATAACCTAAATTAGCCGAAAATATTTTTCATGCGCGCTATTTCAGAATATCAAGACATAATTTCATCTCATTTTAGTACACTAACTCTTGAGAAAGAACCCAACAATCTTTATGAACCAATTCGATATATTCTATCACTTGGAGGAAAGCGATTGCGTCCTATTTTGACTTTAATGTCGGCAGAAGTTTTTGATGCCGATTGCCAAAAAGCCATACAAGCTGCGACTGCTGTTGAGGTTTTTCATAATTTCTCCTTGATTCACGATGACATTATGGATGATGCGCCATTGCGAAGAGGAAATGAGACGGTGCATGAAAAATGGAACCTCAATACCGGAATCCTTTCTGGGGATGCGATGCTGATTTTGGCCTACCAATTCTTTGAAACTTACGAGCCGAATGTCTTCAGAGATTTAGCCAAATTATTCAGTAAAACAGCGTTGGAGGTTTGCGAAGGCCAACAATACGACGTCGATTTTGAAACCCGTGATGATGTTACGATTCCCGAATACCTCAAAATGATTGAATACAAAACCGCTGTTTTGGTTGGAGCTGCCATGAAAATGGGTGCTATTGTGGCCGAAACTTCAACTGAAAATGCTAACGCGATTTACGATTTCGGTTTGAATTTGGGCATAGCCTTCCAGTTACAAGACGATTATTTAGACGCATTCGGCAATCCGGAAACTTTCGGAAAGCAAGTTGGTGGTGATATTATCGAAAATAAAAAGACTTATTTGTATCTCAAAGCGTTGGAATATTCAAAAGAAGAAGAAAAAGAACAGTTGCTGCATTTGTTCTCCATTCAACCCAGTGATAATACCGATAAAATCAATTCGGTAAAACAAATTTTCAACCAAACCGGTGCTAGTGATGCCACGCAAAAGGCCATTCAAGCCTTCACTTTAAAGGCGTTTGAAACTTTAGACAAAATGAACATCAGCGAGGATAAAAAAGCAGTATTGAGAGCTTTCGGAGATAAATTGATGAGTAGAAACGTATAAAAAAAGTGTTCAGCAATCAGTTTCCGGTGTTCAGTTTTAAATCTGCCATGAGAAATTGTTAATCTTAAATCAGAAATCAATTTGTTTGTAGCGCCTATAAATACCGACCAATTACTTTCGGAAGCCGAGAAAGAAAACTTGTATGCCAAACTCATTGACCAACTAAACAAGGATTTCAACTTTGCCAACGAACCAATTGATTTTCCGCAAAGCACTTCTCCTTACGAATTGAAAGTACAAATCCACGAAAAAATTTACCGCTTAATTCAATACAAATACGCAGAATTACTCAACCTGCTCTACATTATTGACGTGCCTGAAGAAAACATCAAACAATTAGACGGAAGTGACACAGTGGAATTGGCCGAACAAATCGCTTTTTTGGTTTTGAAAAGAGAATGGATGAAGGTTTGGTTTCGAAACAAATACTAAAACTTCCCAATCAATAAATTCAACAAACCACTAGCAATACTGCTGCCCAAATCGGAAGCGCCATTCGGATTGAAAGAATCTATTTTTGTTCCGTCAAAATTATAAATCGGAAACGACTTGGTATTGCTCAAATAATATTGGTTACTTACCTCGACATAATGGTCATTCATTTGCGTCATCGGATTGTAAACGGTAAAAAAATACTTGTCGGCATAACTTTTTTTGTCGGACAGATTCAAGTTTAAAGAAATGTCCTTTAAACTAAAAGCAGCTTTGTTAGAAGAAAATGAGTTATTGGTTTTGCCCAATACAAGTGTAACAGGATTTTGAGAAAAGCCTATAAATCCTATGAGTAAAAACGATAAACAAAATAATTTTTTCATCCCTTAAAAATAAACCCTTACAAACGGCATAAACGCATCGCCATACAAATCTTTGTCCTTGTCAAAAAGCAAATTGAAACGCGCGCCAATCGTAACATTATCCGCACGATAACCGCCGCCAATGTACAAACCGGTATTCCAAAAACTTCTTTTTACATTGTCATATAAATCGTCATAAGAAGTATTTACATGCACTTCTTCCAATTCTAACGAAAGTTGAATTTCCTCAATCGGGTTGTATAAACCAACCAAACTTCCGCCAATCACATTGGAAGAATAAAAATTCTTTTGCTTCAAACGGCTGTATTGTAATCCGGTACCCAAAGCAAAGTGCTCATTGAAATTGTAAATAGCACTCGGCGCAATGGTAATATCGGTAAAATCATTACCAATGGCTACGCCTAATCCGCCACCAAATTGTACATGATCCCAAAAACTTTCCGTTTCGGGTTTCGGTTGAGTTGACTCTTGCGAAAAACCGGCAAATGGAAAGACTAAAAACAGTAATAATGAGGCCGATTTAGCTAATGTTTTTAAAGTATTCTTTTTCATAGAAATGTATATAGTTAATTAGCGTTATAAATATACTAAAATGATTGAAAGATTATTACAAATGTCATACTTTTGCAACTGATTTTCTAATACAAAGATTATTTACTGATAAAATCATGGATAGGTTTTCCTTTTTAAACGCAGCACACACCGAATTTTTTGCCGAGACTTACGAACAATACCTTCAAAATCCTGATAGCGTAGAGCCAAGTTGGAGAGCCTTTTTTCAGGGTTTCGACTTTGGAATGACGACTTACAATGAAGAGAATGCCGTATCGGAATTGGCCAATTATGCCGCTAATGTTCCGCAAAACGGACAGGTTTCGGACAAGTTACAAAAAGAGTTTAATGTATTGAAGTTGATTGACGGTTACAGAACCCGAGGTCACTTATTTACCCAAACCAATCCGGTGCGTGACCGAAGAGTGTATGATCCGAATTTAGAGATTGAAAACTTTGGTCTGACTACAGCCGATTTGAATACGGTTTTTGATGCAGCTAAAGTCTTGGGTCACAAACCATCCACGCTTCAGGAAATATTGAATCATTTGAAAAACGTGTACTGTCAGCATATTGGCATCGAATACATGTACATGAGAAATCCTGAAATCATTCAGTGGGTTCAAGATAAATTAAACATCAACGACAATCTCCCTAATTTTAATAATGACCAAAAGAAACACATTTTAGGCAAATTGAACGAAGCAGTTTCCTTCGAAAACTTTTTGCATACCAAATATGTGGGTCAAAAACGATTCTCACTCGAAGGTGGTGAAAGTATCATTCCGGCTCTAGACGCCTTGATTGAAACGGCTGCCGAAAAAGGCGTAGAGCATTTCGTGATGGGAATGGCACACCGAGGAAGGCTGAATATATTGGCCAATATTTTCGGAAAATCAACCCAGGATATTTTCTCTGAATTTGACGGAAAAGATTACGACAAAGAATATTTCGATGGTGACGTAAAATACCATTTGGGTTTAACATCGGAAAGAAAAACCAAATCAGGTAAAAAAATCAATATCAATTTGGCTCCCAATCCATCCCACTTGGAAACCGTTGGTGCCGTGATTGAAGGTATTACCAGAGCCAAGCAAGACAAATATTTCCCCGAAGATTTCTCTAAAGTATTGCCTATTGCTGTTCACGGTGATGCGGCGGTGGCCGGACAAGGAATCGTATACGAAATCGTGCAAATGGCACAATTAGACGGATACAAAACCGGCGGAACAATCCATATTGTAATTAACAACCAAGTTGGTTTTACCACCAATTATTTAGATGCGCGTTCATCAACGTATTGTACCGATGTGGCCAAAGTAACTTTATCACCGGTACTTCATGTCAATTCTGATGATGCAGAAGCAGTAGTTCACGCCATGCTTTTTGCACTAGAATTCAGAATGCAATTCGGAAGAGATGTTTTCATCGATTTGTTAGGCTACAGAAAATATGGTCATAATGAAGGTGATGAACCTCGTTTCACCCAACCAGTTTTATACAAAATTATCGCGCGTCACAAAAACCCGAGAGATATTTACGCTGAGCGACTAATCACAGCCGGAATCGTTGATGCCGCTTATGTGACCAAAATAGAAAACGATTACAAAGCCAAGTTAGATGAAAATCTACAAGCTTCCCGCAAAAAAGATTTGACAATTATCAAACCTTTTATGCAAGACGAATGGGAAGGCTTTGTACAGGTTTCAGATGACGAAATGTTGAAAAAAGTTGACACTACTTTCGATAAAAAGAAATTGGATACGATATTAGAAACGATTTCAACGTTGCCGGCCGACAAAAAATTCATCAGCAAGATTTCCAAAATTGTGACCGATAGAAAAACCATGTATGACAATGACGTCATCGATTGGGGAACAGCAGAATCTTTGGCTTACGGTACGTTATTGACCGAAGGTTACGATGTGCGTATCTCGGGACAAGACGTAGAAAGAGGAACCTTCTCGCACCGTCACGCCGTAGTAAAAGTGGAAGACAGTGAAGAAGAAGTAATCTTGTTGAATACCGTAAAAGACAAAAAAGGGAAGTTTAATGTGTTCAATTCCTTCCTTTCAGAATATGGCGTTCTCGGATTTGATTATGGTTATGCTTTAGCCAATCCAAATGCCTTAACAATTTGGGAAGCACAGTTCGGAGATTTCTCCAATGGTGCCCAAATCATGATTGACCAATACATTTCGTGTGGGGAAGACAAATGGAACAACCAAAACGGAATCGTAATGTTATTGCCTCACGGTTATGAAGGACAAGGAGCAGAGCATTCTTCGGCACGTATGGAGCGCTATTTACAGTTGTGTGCGAAACACAATATGTACGTGGCGGATTGTACGACTCCGGCGAATTTCTTCCACTTGTTGCGTCGTCAAATGAAAACCAAATTCCGCAAACCATTGGTAGTATTTTCTCCAAAAAGTTTGTTGCGTCACCCATTGTGCGTTTCCACTCGTGAGGAATTGGCCAAAGGTAGTTTCCAAGAGGTGATTGACGATAAATCAACCGACAAGAAAAAAGTAAAAACAGTAGTTTTCTGTACCGGAAAATTCTATTATGATATCTTAGCCGAAAGAGAAAATTTAGTCAGAAATGATGTAGCTTTGGTTCGTATTGAGCAGTTGTTCCCATTGCCGGTTGACCAATTGAAAGCCGTGATTGCCAGTTATCCAAACGCCGACGATTTCGTTTGGGCACAGGAAGAACCTAAAAATATGGGTGCTTACAGTTATATGCTAATGAATTTCGATTTGGTTCAGTGGAGATTAGCGTCGTTAAAAGCTTATGCCGCACCAGCCGCAGGAAGTCATACAAGAGACAGAAGAAGACACGCCGATGCCATCAGAATGGTATTTGATAAAAACTTATTTAGATAATAATTTGTTTCAAGTTCCAGGTTTCATGTTTAAAGTTAACTTGAAACTTGAAACCTGAAACTTCTAACAAAAAATAGAATATGATTTTAGAAATGAAAGTGCCTTCACCAGGCGAATCGATTAAAGAAGTAGAAATTGCAACGTGGTTGGTAAAAGACGGCGATTATGTAGAAAAAGACCAAGCCATTGCTGAGGTAGATTCTGATAAAGCCACTTTAGAGTTACCGGCAGAAGCCAGCGGAATCATTACACTAAAAGCAGAAGAAGGTGACGCAGTAGCTGTAGGTGCCGTAGTTTGTTTAATCGATACAAGCCTCCCCAACCCCTCCAAAGGAGGGGCTTCAAAACCAGAAGTAACAGAAGCGCCAAAAGTTGAAGCTCCAAAAGCAGCTTCTGTGACAGTAGTTCAATCTCCCACTTCGGGGGCTGGGGGGCATCCATCTCCGGCAGCGAAGAAAATATTAGACGAAAAAAGCATCCAACCTGCAGACATTGTTGGAACAGGTAGAGACGGAAGAATCACCAAAGAAGATGCCCTAAATGCTGTACCTTCTATGGGAACACCAACGGGTGGAACACGTGGTTCAGAAAGAACTAAATTATCGATGTTGCGTCGTAAAGTAGCAGAAAGATTAGTGTCAGCGAAAAACGAAACGGCTATGTTAACGACATTCAACGAAGTAGATATGACCAATATCTATGCGTTGCGTGACCAATACAAAGAAGAATTCAAAGCGAAACACGGTTTAGGATTAGGCTTTATGTCTTTCTTCACCAAAGCCGTAACCCGCGCTTTACAATTATACCCGGATGTGAACTCCATGATCGACGGTCAAGAGAAAATTTCTTATGATTTCTGCGACATTTCAGTAGCGGTTTCAGGGCCAAAAGGCTTAATGGTACCGGTAATGAGAAACGCTGAAACTTTGTCTTTCAGAGGTGTGGAAGCCGAAATCAAAAGATTAGCGATTCGTGCCCGTGACGGGCAAATCACTGTTGACGAAATGACCGGAGGAACATTCACCATTTCTAACGGAGGTGTTTTTGGTAGTATGTTGAGTACGCCAATTATCAATCCGCCACAATCAGGAATCTTAGGAATGCACAATGTGGTAGAAAGAGCTATTGTAAGAAATGGCCAAATCGTTATCGCACCGGTAATGTTTGTAGCTTTATCGTATGACCACAGAATCATTGACGGACGTGAGTCGGTTGGATTCTTAGTAGCGGTAAAAGAAGCGCTGGAAAATCCGGTTGAAATTTTGATGAATAACAACCCTAAGAAAGCTTTAGAGCTTTAGGGTTTCTACCTGCCTCGGATGAGGCGCCTATATATTAAATCCCGTTTGGTTTTCTGAACGGGATTTTTCGTTTATTTGCATAAGTCTGCTTTGATACTATTGTTTGCGTTAGGGATTGCAGAGGAAATCCTTTTTAGTGTAAGCATAGGTCAAATGAAAGTAAAATGCAATACTAAAAAGATTGGAACGGAAAGCCCGACCCTTGTGGATACGAGGCTAAAAGCCGACTGCCAGAAGGGAAACGCCCAAAAAATAATTTATGAAAAAAAACCAAAAACAAGCGGCGATAGGATTTATTTTTATCACGATGCTAATCGATATTACGGGTTGGGGTATTATCATTCCGGTAATCCCAAAATTAATCAAAGAACTCATTAATGGCGATATTAGTGAAGCGGCCAAATATGGTGGTTGGCTGACTTTTGCCTATGCGATTACCCAATTTATTTTTGCCCCTTTAATTGGGAATTTGAGTGATAAATATGGGAGAAGACCAATCATTCTAA
Source organism: Bacteroidota bacterium (assembly GCA_039804545.1). Classification (GTDB taxonomy): domain Bacteria; phylum Bacteroidota; class Bacteroidia; order Flavobacteriales; family Flavobacteriaceae; genus Flavobacterium. Next base: position 19,099 of record JBDLVY010000174.1, read on the forward strand.
TTTCGCTTTTTGCCTTTGCCTTAGATTATTTGTTGTTGGCTTTTTCACCCACAATTGTTTGGCTTTTCATTGGAAGGATTATCGCAGGTTTGACCGGTGCGAGTATTACGACAGCTTCTGCTTATATTGCAGATGTGAGCACGCCTGAAAACAGAGCTAAAAACTTCGGAATGATTGGCGCTGCTTTTGGATTAGGTTTTATCATTGGCCCTGTGGTTGGCGGTTTGTTAGGCCAATTTGGTTCGAGAGTGCCGTTTTATGCGGCTGCTATTTTGTGTCTACTGAACTTCTTGTACGGCTATTTTATTTTACCTGAATCTTTACCTAAAGAGAACCGTCGGGAGTTTGAATGGAAGAGAGCCAATCCTGTTGGGGCTTTGTTGCGTTTGAAAAAACACCCTTCTTTAATCGGACTCATCTTAGCCATTTTCTTGCTGTACGTTGGCTCACATGCGGTACACAGCAATTGGAGTTTCTTTACCATGTATCGCTTCAATTGGGATGAAAAAATGGTGGGAATTTCTCTGGGAGTAGTGGGATTATTAGTAGGATTAGTACAAGGCGGATTGATTCGATGGACGAGCCCAAGATTAGGAAACACTAAAAGCATTTACTTCGGATTGTCATTGTACACGATTGGTATGTTGTTGTTTGCTTTTGCCACCGAGAGTTGGATGATGTTTGCCTTTTTAGTTCCGTATTGTTTGGGCGGTATTGCCGGACCGGCATTACAGTCTGAGGTTTCGGGAAAAGTACCGGCTAATGAACAAGGAGAAATCCAGGGTACTTTGGCGAGTTTGATGAGTGCTTCTGCGATTATTGGTCCGCCGATGATGACCAATACCTTTTACTTTTTTACCCATGACGAAGCGCCATTTCAGTTGCCCGGAGCACCATTTATTTTGGGAAGTTTCCTGATGCTTATCAGCACCTTGATTGCTTATTATTCTTTAAAGAAAAAATCCCAAACACCTTAAAGGAATTTGGGACTTTAATCTTCAGATTTTACAATTTATTCCTTAATAATTTTCACCGTTTTTTCCTGACCCGAACTGGTTACTTTCACAAAGTATAATCCTCGGGTCAATTCTGATACATTAATTTCGGTTTGGATACTGTCAACTTTTAGTGATGTCACTTTTTGTCCCAAAACAGAGTAAATTTCGATATTGTCAATCATTGACTCACTTGAAATGGTCAAACTGTTTTTCACCGGATTAGGATAATAATCAAAATTCATAGCCGTAAAATCAGGGTTGCTCAGCTGAAGGACAAATTGGGTAGTCCAAGTATTGGTAACTATCGCCGGATTGAAATCGAAATAAATATTAGCCGTGTTTGGAATTACATCACCAATGGCATAGCCTGGTTTTGGTTTGACTTGGAATACAATATAACCATGACCAATCACAGAATTCCCCGGAATAGACGGTTCTAAATTCACACCATCAAAACGCCAAGTCAAATTGCTTCCTACGCGGTCTAAGACATAAGGATGACTGGCTGCCACCATTCTTACTGTGGTTTCATCAAGGTCGGCATTTAAAACATCATTAACTCTGATGTTGATAGCTTCAGCGGTTCCAGTATTTTCAAATCGAATAGTATACGTCAGATAATCATTGGCACTGAACGTTGAATGTTGAATCTGTGGACCGTGACTTTCGGCTTTGTCATTCGGGTCATAAGAACCGACTATGGTTTGTGTTAAACTGCTACTGTTATTATTGATATTAATATCATTAGAAGGAATAGTTATAGAAGCAGTATTGGTAACCAAATCACCCAGATTAACCGTTGGGATAGTCGGTACTTGCATGTTTACTATCATTGTTCGAGATTCTCCCGGCAACAAATTCGTGAAATTATAAGTAAATCCATTAGCTGTAGGTGTTGAGCCAGAAGGAGAAACAGTTAGAATACTCACGTTACTGCCTTTACTAAAAGTAACTGTTCCACTTGCAATGGTTTGATTGCCATGGTTAAAATAAGTGATGTAATTTTCATAAGTAAATCCGGGTCTCGGTGGAACCCAACCGTAAACATTTATTCCTAAATCGATGTAAGGAATTTGAGTTACGGCAAAATTGTAGGTGACAATTCCCGAACCGTTAGGGACAGTTACATTAGAATAGGAAGCTTGAGTTACGCTATATTGAGCTGTATAAGCCGGACTTAAGGTATATCCAAAATCATAACTATTGGCCGGATTGGTTTCATAAATATAGTGCATACCGGTAGAAGAATTAATGTTATGAACGGTTCCATTATCATTCAATTGGTATTGGAAAGAACCATAGAGAAAATTCGGTTCACCATTTTCCTGAGTGCCGTTACTATTATAATCCAAGAAGGCGTTCAATTGAACACCATTTGCCACATTTAAGTTTTGGGTATTCGTAGTAGCAACACTAATCGGATTTCCGGATAAGATTCCGTTGGTTTGAACCGCAACAACTACCAAACCAGTATTAATGTCTTCTTGGGTAATAACATGAACTCCGGTATAAGCAGTATTGTTATTGGCACTCGGATTCAAAATCGGAATCGGCGGTCCGCCATTGATATTAACTTCCGTACTGTTGACAGAAATATTGGTTACAGCCGTACTGCCAATATTGGTAATCGAATAAGAGTAATTGACTACATCTCCAACATTGGTTATGCCATCACCATTTAAATCTTGATATGCTCCAGTTATAGTAGTTTGTAATGTTGACACTACTGTAACGAGAACTGTTCCGTAAGCGCAATTAAACGGAGTGGTATTTCGACAGTAGTAATAGGTTAAGTCATAAACCCCAGGCGGAGCGCCGTTTGCAATTAAATTGACATTGCCGGTGGCAGAGTCGATGTTAAAATAATTGAAGGCCGTAGAAGAAACCTGACTAAATATAGTAACATCGTTTATCGTTATTGGGATGCCGTTTAAGGTGTCATTGGATAAAATGTTTTCCAGTATTATTTGAGGAGCTAAAGTTCCTGAAGAAACCGTAGTTGAATCCGGACCTATGGTCAAAACAGATGGAGGTGGTGTCACTGTAATAAAAGCAGTAGCAACATCACAACTGGTTATGTTATTGTTGTTGCAGATTTGATAGGTAACTTCAAAATAACCAGCACTTGAGTTAGGATTAACGACTATACTCCCATTGGGTTGTAAAAAAACATTAGCACTAGTGGCAGAAACTTGTGTCAAAGTCACTTCTGATAACGTAACCGGAATTCCGTTTAAAGTGTCATTTCCCAATACATTTTGTATGGCAATTTGTACTGTGTTAGAATTGGTTACACTTCCTTGATCATTATTGGCCACAATCTGCCCAAAAGAAGTCTGACTAAGAAACAATCCAAAAACAAATACCAACAGTAAATCAGTGTATTTTTTTTTCATAGCATAAATGTTTAATTATCAAAGATATGATATTTATTTTGTAGGAAATGTTAAATCTTAATTATCTTATTTCAAATATAAACAATGATTATAATAATCAATAATAGCTTTGCCTTCTAACAAAATATCAGCACCAATTATCCCGTCAACCGGTTTGGCTTTATATTGTGTTAATGCCTCATTCACATGGCTCATGTCAAAGATTACCAGGTGCAATTCCTCGGTTTGCCAACGGCCTATTTTTAAAGCATTGTTCTTAGCAATCTTAGTCATCATTCCGGTTCCGCCCGCACCTGATGCTTTGGTTTTCGATTTTCCGGCTTTAAGGTTGAATTTTTCAATACGATCAAAACCCACACAACTGTTTGAAGCGCCAGTGTCCAAAATAAAATTACCCGAAACCCCATTGATCGTTGCCTTAATAAGCAAATGCTGGGTTTTAGAGACTTTAAAGTTGGTTTTCTTGTACTTTTCTTTTTTCAGTAAATCCTGCAGGTTTTTCATAACGTTGTATTGATTCTCAAATGTAACCTAAAATCTATTATCTTAAAAAATTCTCCATAAACTTAGTACCTTAGCGCCACAGAACCTTAGTGCTTTTAAACCCAATGATTTTAACTGATACCCATACCCATCTTTATTCCGAAGAATTTCAAAATGACCGCACTGAAATGATCCAACGTGCCATAGCTGTCGGTGTATCCCGTTTCTTTGTCCCGTCTATTGATTCAACTTACACCCAAAAAATGTATGATTTGGAAGCCCAATTTCCCGACAACATTTTTTTGATGATGGGTTTGCATCCATGTTACGTAAAACCGGAAACTTATCAGCAAGAATTAGCGCATGTGGAAACCGAGTTGGCCAAAAAAAAGTTTTATACCGTAGGCGAAATCGGAATTGATTTGTATTGGGACAAAACTACTTTGGCGATTCAGCAGGAAGCGTTTCAACGCCAAATCCAATTGGCCAAAAAATATAATTTAGCCATTAACATCCACTGTCGTGATGCCTTTGACGAAGTTTTCGAAGTTTTAGATAGTGAGAAAGCAAGCGATTTATTTGGGATATTTCATTGTTTTACAGGTGATTTGGGTCAAGCCCAAAGAGCTATCGGTTTGAATATGAAGCTCGGAATTGGAGGAGTGGCTACTTTTAAAAACGGAAAGATAGACCAGTTCTTAAACGAAATCGATTTGCAACATATTGTGCTTGAAACCGATTCACCCTATTTGGCACCGGTGCCTTTTCGCGGCAAGCGAAATGAAAGCAGTTATACCCAATTGGTAGCCGAAAAAATAGCCCAGATTTACCAACTTCCCATCGAAGAAATCGCCCGAATTACGACAGAAAATTCTAAAGCCATTTTTGGGATTTAAGCAAGAAAACGTTATCAATTGACTTTTTTTTTGTTCTTTTGTTCCTCAAAATTGAAAGATTCAATGCAGAAATTCGATTCGATTCGTCCGTTTTATGATACTGAAGTGAATGAAGCCATTCAATCGGCAGTCAATCATCCGATGATGAAAGCTTTAATGGGTTTCACATTTCCCGATGTGGACGAAGAAGTTTGGAAAAACCAACTCAAAAAAACGCATTCTATAAGAGATTTTCAATGTAATTTTATTTACCAATCGGTACAAAAAGTCTTGGAAAAAAGTTCAGAAGGATTGTCAACTTCGGGCTTTGAAAAATTAGAACCCAATACATCATATCTTTTTATTTCCAATCACAGAGATATTATACTTGATACGTCTTTACTAAACGTAGCTTTATTTGACCACGGATTAGTAATGACGGCCTCAGCTATTGGAGATAATTTGGTGCAAAAGGCATTTCTAAAAACCTTGTCTAAACTCAACAGAAACTTTTTGGTGCAACGAGGTTTGCCACCAAGAGAATTGCTTGAAAGTTCTAAATTGATGTCGGAATTTATTGGTCGGTTGTTGTTGCGCGAAAACCGTTCGGTGTGGATTGCACAACGCGAAGGAAGAACAAAAGACGGTAATGACGCCACCCATTCAGGCGTTTTGAAAATGTTGGCTATGGGTTCAGATGAACCTATAATGTTGGATTATTTCAAAAAAATTAAAATCGTTCCGGTTTCTATCTCATACGAATACGACCCAACCGATGCGTTGAAAATGCCACAGTTAATTGCGGAAGCCAAAAACGAAATTTACATCAAAGAAAAGAACGAAGATTTTGTCACACTTTTAAGCGGAATTATCGGCCAAAAGAAACGCATTCACATTCATATCGGCGATATTTTAGACACAGAAATTGATGCTATTGCTACAGAATTTGACAATAATAACAAGCAAATTCAAGCTTTGGCACAAGCTATTGATGATTCGATTTTGCAAAGTTACAAGTTATGGCCTACGAATTATATCGCCTATGATTTGTTGCACAAAACAGACCAATACAAAGCCTTTTATACCGAAAACGAAAAATCGCTTTTCGAAAGAAGATTGGAAATGAAAATAGACGAAAACAATCCGCAAATGGTAGAAAGTTTTCTGGCGATGTATGCCAATCCTGTGGTGAATAAATCCAAGTATCAGAATGCAATCTAAACCCAATATACTTTTGATTTATACCGGTGGCACCATCGGCATGATGAAAGATTTTGAAACCGGCGCGTTAAAGGCTTTCAACTTCAAAAAGCTATTGCAAAAAATTC